>NZ_JBFUAZ010000054.1:0-12237 GCF_056406035.1 Polaromonas sp. P1_E1_2
GCTTCCAGAGTTCGCCGTCGGCGGCTGCGGCCTTAAGGCCTGCTTCGTGCGCCAGCGCCAGCGGTACGAGGCGTACGCCTCGCGCTTCCAGGGTCACGGGTTCGACAAACGCCATGCTTACTTCTCTCCTTCGGGTTTTTGCCGGTTCCTCCAGCGTCGGGCCACTTGCAGCCCCAGGCCGCCGCCCAGGCCCACCAGCACGATGCCCGCGATGGCGCCGTTGCCGTAGCCGGCTTCAAAAATGTCGAAGCCGAGCAGATGGCCGGCCCAAAAGCCGAGAAGCGCGCCGCCGACAAAGCCGACCGCGTCCGACAGGCCTTCGATCAGCAGTGATTTTTGGTTCATATGAGTTAGCTCTAACTGGCGACAATAATTTTGCGGATTGGCTGCAGGGTCTGCGGATCTAGTTCATCAAGGACTGTGAGGGCTAGCCGAAAAGATTGTTGATTTTTCACAGTTACCTATATGTCACCGTACTGCACCTTGATCAGCTGCAATTCCGCAATAGGTTCTGTGATGTACATGTTGTTCAGCGATTGTTGCGCTGCATGAAAACCAGCTTCTCGAACAGGGTCACGTCCTGCTCGTTCTTGAGCAATGCGCCCACCAGCGGCGGCACGGCGACCTTGTCGTCCTTGCTTTGCAGGGCGTCCAGCGGGATGTCTTCGGCGACCAGCAGTTTGAGCCAGTCCAGCAACTCTGAGGTCGACGGTTTCTTCTTCAGGCCAGGCAGGTTGCGCACGTCGTAGAAGGTCTTCATGGCTGCGGTCAGCAACTCTTTCTTCAGGTCGGGGAAGTGCACGTCCACGATCTGCTTCATGGTGTCGGCGTCGGGGAATTTGATGTAGTGGAAGAAGCAGCGGCGCAAAAACGCGTCGGGTAGCTCTTTTTCGTTGTTGGAGGTGATGAACACCAGCGGCCGGTGCTTGGCCTTGATGAGCTCACGCGTTTCATACACATAGAACTCCATGCGGTCAATTTCACGCAGCAGGTCGTTCGGGAACTCGATGTCGGCCTTGTCGATCTCGTCGATCAGCAGCGCGACCGGCGTTTCCGAGGTAAAGGCCTGCCACAGCACACCCTTGACGATGTAGTTGTGGATGTCCTTGACCTTTTCGCCACCGTCCACGGTCGACAATTGCGAGTCGCGCAGACGCGACACCGCGTCGTATTCATACAGGCCCTGCTGCGCCTTGGTGGTGGACTTGATGTGCCATTGCAACAGCGGCAAGTTGAGCGCTTCGGCCACTTCCTCGGCCAGCATGGTCTTGCCGGTACCCGGCTCGCCCTTGACGAGCAGCGGTTTTTTCAGGGCGGCGGCGGCATTCACGGCCAGCATCAGATCCTGGGTGGCGACGTAGTTCTTGGAACCTAGAAATTTCATGTTCTTGGGGGGAGGAAGTGAAAATTGAAAGGGCGTTTGCGCGGGTTGCCGGCAAGGGGTGCCCGGTCTCGGCAGGCCCAGATATAATCCAAGGTTGTTTTATACGATGAATTCCCACCTGATTGTGCGCGCAAAATGAATAAGCTGTTCACCACGATATTCGCCGTAACTGTCTCTTGCGTGACGGTTGCAAGCCTTGCCCAGGAGATCAAGGGCGATGCCAAAGCCGGCGAAACCAAGAATGCCATGTGCATCGGCTGCCACGGCATCAAGGGCTACCAARCCTCTTTCCCCGAGGTTTACAAGGTCCCGATGATTTCAGGCCAGGGCGCCAAATACATCGTCGCCGCGCTCAATGAATACAAAAAAGGCGACCGCAAACATCCCACCATGCGCGCCATTGCCGATTCGCTGACCGACCAGGACATCGCCGACCTCGCCGCGCACTACAGTGCTGACGGTGTGGTGGCCGGCGCCGCAGAGCTGCCGGCCAAGCCGGCCAAAGAGCCAAGCGCGGAAGTCCAGGCCCTGTTGAACAAGGCCAACTGCGCGTCTTGCCACGGCGCCAACTTCAGCAAACCGATTGATCCGGCCTATCCCAAGATTGGTGGTCAGCATGCTGACTACCTGTTCGTGGCGCTCAAGGCCTACAAGACAGAAAACAACCCCAAGGTTGGCCGCGGCAATGCCATCATGTCCGGCATGGCCAAGCAGTACACCAATGTTGAGCTGAAGCAATTGGCCAACTACCTGTCGTCGGTAGACGGCGACCTGAAGACCATTCCGCAGAAAAAATTCCGCTGAACCGGAATCTTTCGCTCAACAAAAAAGCCGCTGTATCAGCGGCTTTTTTTATGGGCCCGGTCTGTATGCGTTTTCACCAGCAGGGGCCGCTGCGCATTACACGAAGTGAAAAGCGTGGGGGCTCAATCTCTGGTTGCCCTGCGCTGCACGCAGTCGATGTAGGCCGCGCCATCGGGCGGGCGTCCGGCGCGCTGGCTCTCCCAGACCATCTGCCCCAGGCAGTCCATGGTTTCGTGGTGCGCATCGTGCAGCGAGTTGCGTTTGGCCGTCAGCAGCTCGACGGCCTGGCGAATTCCGCGCGGCTGGTCGATGGAGCATTGCTCGCTGATCGACAAATGCATGGACAGATGCAAAAAGGGGTTGGTCTTGCCCGCTTCCACGTCGTACATTTTTTCGAGCGCACTGTCGGCGTCGGCAAAGTCCGCATGGTATTCGGGATGCTCTTCAATCCATTGACTTGCTATGGTTTCGATAGCCTCCATCGGTTGTCCGGCGAGGGCTTTGGCATAAACAGAGCAGAAAAACCGGCGTACGTCGGCTTGCGAGGGAGTGAACATGGTGAAAGGTTATCACGCAGAGGTTTTCCAACGCCGGCGTGGTGGTTTGCTTATCAGTGTTCGGGCCACGGGGCTCACCGGCCCTGTCCTACAGACAGTTTTTGCACCTCTGCCTACATTACGAATCACAGTGGCGCAGTTCCGGGGCAAGGCTACTTCATAACGACCCACAAGCCCGGCGAGGAGATTTCACATGAACGCAGCACGCATCACAGGCATTATCCTGATCGTTTTGGGCCTGGCCGGTTTCTTCACCGGCGGCTTCAGCTTCACCAAAGACACGACCGCCGCCAAGCTCGGCCCCATCCAGCTGACCGTGAAAGAAAAAGAGTCCGTCAACATTCCCCAGTGGCTCAGCCTGGGCGCCATCGTGCTGGGCGCAGTAGTCCTGGTCGTTGGCTTTAAAAAGTCATAGTCCCACGCTCTGTCCCACCCCAGCGGGGGCCGCGGGACTGGCTTTGCCAGACCGCAGGCGCCGTCCCCTAGAGGGGAGAACAGGCTACACGCAGTGAGCCTGGACAGGGGTGTACCTAAATCAACATGCGCGAGATTGCCCGCGCCGCCGCCAGCAGTTGCGGCAGCATCGTTTCCTGCATGGCTTTGGCGCTGGTGCGGTTGGCCTGGCCACTGATGTTGAGCGCTGCCACTGTCTGGCCGGCGCGGTTGGTGATCGGTGCGGCCATCGACACCAGTCCTTCCTCCAGCTCCTGATTCACCAGCGACCACCCCTGCTTGCGGGCCTGCGCGATCCTGGCCATGAGCTCCTTCACATCGGTCACGGTGTACTTGGTGCGTGCCGTCAGCTCTGAGGCCTGCAGGCATTTCATGATTTCGGCCTCAGGCAGGGCCGACAGCAGCATCCGCCCCATCGACGTGCAGTAAGCCGGCAGGCGCGAGCCCACGCCCAGGCTGATGCTCATGATCTTGTGCGTCGGCACACGCAGCACGTAGACGATGTCCGTGCCGTCCAGAGCCGCGGCCGAACACGACTCCTTGACCTCCGCGACCAGCGCTTCCATCACCGGCTCAGCCAGGTTCCAGATCGGCATGGAGGACAGATAGGCAAAGCCCAGATCCAGGATGCGCGGCGTGAGGCTGAACAGCTTGCCGTCGTTGTGCACGTAGCCTAGCGTCTCCAGCGTCAGCAAAATGCGGCGCGCGCCCGCACGGCTCAAGCCACTGCGACCGGCCACTTCAGTCAGTGTTTGCCGCGGTGCTTCAGTGCTGAACGAGCGTATAACCTCCAGCCCGCGCGCAAACGACTGGACGTAGGCGTCTCCGGGCTTCGGGCCGGTAATGGACGTGGATGCAGCGTTTGCCATGGTGATCAAAATCTCCTAGAATTCATTATACGAACTCTTGTTCTTATGTCGAACAATATTTAAGTGGTGGCTCAATGATTTCTGCAAGCCGCCCGCAGCTGGAGACTTTGGAATGATCAACAAAATTGCCGCCTCCGTCGCCGACGCGCTGGCGGATGTGAAAGACGGCTCAACCGTGCTGATTGGCGGCTTCGGCACTGCCGGCATCCCCAATGAGCTGATCGACGGCCTGATAGAGCAGGGCGCCAAAGACCTGACGGTCGTCAACAACAACGCCGGCAATGCCGAAACGGGCCTGGCGGCGCTGCTCAAGGCCGGGCGCGTGCGCAAGATCATCTGCAGCTTTCCGCGCCAGGCTGACAGCCAGGTGTTTGACGGCCTGTACCGCAGCGGCAAGCTCGAGCTCGAACTCGTGCCGCAAGGCAACCTGGCCGAGCGCATACGCGCCGCGGGCGCCGGCATAGGCGCCTTCTTCTGCCCCACGGGTTATGGCACCGAGCTGGCGCGCAACGCCGACGGCAGCGCCAAGGAAACCCGCGAAATCAACGGCAAGCAATACGTGCTTGAGATGCCTATCCGCGGTGACGTGGCCCTTATCAAGGCTGAGCGCGGCGACCGTTGGGGCAACCTCACCTACCGCATGGCCGCACGCAACTTTGGCCCGGTAATGGCGACCGCGTCGGAAAAGACGATTGCCACCGTGCACGAGATCGTCGAGCTCGGCGCGCTGGACCCCGAAGCCGTTGTGACCCCGGGCATCTTTGTCCATCACATCGTGAAGATTCAACGCACCGCCACGCAAGCAGGCGGTTTTAAAAAGGCGGCATGACCATGACCTACCAACGCCGTACCAAAGACCAGCTCGCAGCCCGCGTCGCGCAAGACATTTTTGACGGGGCCGTCGTCAACCTCGGCATCGGACAGCCCACGCTGGTAGCCAACCATTTGCCGGCCGGGCGCGAGGTTATTCTCCAAAGCGAAAACGGCATTCTCGGCATGGGACCTGCGCCTGCCGAAGGCGAGGAAGACTATGACCTGATCAACGCCGGCAAGCAGCCGGTAACGCTGCTCAAGGGTGGCTCCTTCTTCCACCATGCCGACAGTTTCGCGATGATGCGCGGGGGCCACCTCGACATCTGCGTACTGGGCGCGTTTCAGGTCTCGGCCACGGGCGACCTGGCCAACTGGAGCACCGGCGAGCCAGGCGCGATTCCCGCAGTGGGTGGCGCCATGGACCTCGCCATAGGCGCGCGGCAAACCTGGGTGATGATGGATTTGCTGACCAAGCAGGGCGCCAGCAAGCTGGTGCAGCAATGCACTTATCCGCTGACCGGCATCGCCTGCGTCAAGCGTGTGTACTCCGACATCGCCACGCTGGAATGCACACCGCAGGGTCTGAAGCTGATCGACACCGTCGAAGGCCTCACACACACCGAACTTGAAAAACTGGTGGGCCTGCCGATTGCGGCCGCCTGATCTCACTTCTCTCAACGCACACACACCATGACCCAAGCTTTCATTTGCGACGCCATCCGCACCCCCTTCGGCCGCTACGGCGGCGCCCTCAGCAGCGTGCGCACCGACGACCTGGGTGCGATCCCGATCAAGGCGCTGATGGCGCGCAACCCGAACGTGGATTGGCAGGCCGTCACAGATGTGATTTACGGCTGCGCCAACCAGGCCGGGGAAGACAATCGCAATGTGGCGCGCATGGCCGCCTTGCTGGCGGGCCTGCCCATGGACGTGCCGGGCTCCACCATCAACCGCCTGTGCGGCTCGGGCCTGGATGCCTTGGGCAGCGCCGCACGTGCCATCAAGTCGGGCGAGGCCACCCTGATGATCGCCGGCGGTGTCGAGAGCATGAGCCGCGCGCCCTTTGTGATGCCCAAGGCCGAGAGCGCCTTCAGCCGCGCAAACGCGGTGTATGACACCACCATCGGCTGGCGTTTCATCAACAAGCTGATGAAAGAAAAATACGGCGTTGATGCCATGCCCGAGACGGCCGAGAACGTCGCTACCGACTACAAGATCAGCCGCGAAGACCAGGACAAAATGGCGCTGGCCAGCCAGCTCAAAGCCGTGGCCGCACAAAAGGCCGGCTACTTCGACGCTGAGATCACGCCGGTGACGATTGCCCAGAAAAAGGGCGACCCCATCGTGGTGAGCAAAGACGAACACCCGCGTGAAACCTCGCTCGAAGCGCTGGCCAGGCTCAAGGGCGTGGTGCGGCCCGACGGCACAGTGACCGCCGGCAACGCCAGCGGCGTGAATGACGGCGCTTGCGCGTTGCTGCTGGCCGACGAAGCCACTGCCGCAAAGAACGGCCTTACACCCAAGGCGCGCGTGGTCGGCATGGCCACTGCCGGTGTGGCGCCGCGCATCATGGGCATCGGCCCTGCCCCGGCCACACAAAAAGTGCTGGCGCTCACCGGTCTCACGATGGCGCAGATGGACGTGATCGAACTCAACGAAGCCTTTGCAGCTCAAGGTCTGGCTGTGCTGCGCATGTTGGGTGTGCGGGACGACGATCCGCGCGTCAACCCCAACGGCGGCGCCATCGCGCTGGGTCACCCGCTGGGCGCCTCGGGCGCGCGCCTGGCCACCACGGCCGTCAACCAGTTGCACAAGGGCGGCGGCCGTTATGCGCTGGCCACCATGTGCATCGGAGTAGGGCAGGGCATCGCGGTGATTCTGGAGCGTGTCTAGCCCAGACCGTGACTGGGCATCCCCTCGCGCACGGGGGCGTCTGAGGCGATCGCCATTGCATGGACGGCCTGTGGTGAAATACATCCTCGGTTCCGGTCTGCTATTGTTTTAATAGCTGCTTGCGCCCGTCCCTTCTGGGTAACTGATGTTTTTCGCTTGAATCCATGGATTTCCCGCTGATCACCGACCCCTTTTTCTATGCGGTGGCGATTCCTGCCGTGCTGATGCTGGGCATCAGCAAAAGTGGTTTTGGGGCCGGCTTCGGTTCTCTTGCGGTTCCCGTCATGGCGCTGGCCGTCACGGTGCCCCAGGCCGCCGCCATCCTGATGCCTGTCCTGCTGCTGATGGACTTGCTGGGGCTGGCGGCTTTTCGCCGGGACTTCGATGTGAAGTTTCTGAAATTCCTGATCCCTTTTGGTTTGGTGGGAACCGTGGTGGGGGCGCTGTTGTTCAAGGTGCTGGACGCCAGGGTCGTGGCTGGGGTGGTGGGAATATTCACCTTGTTGTTTTTGGCGCAGCGACTGTTGTTCCCGCCCCGGCCCGACAGCCCGCCACCACCCAAGTGGCTGGGCGCCATTCTGACGGTGACCTCGGGCTTCACGAGCTTTGTGTCTCACGCAGGCGGGCCGCCCCTGAGCGCCTATGTGATTCCCATGCGCCTGAGCCCCGTGAAGTTCACGGCCACCATGGCCGCCTTCTTTTTTGTCATCAACCTTTCCAAGTGGATTCCGTATGCCTGGCTGGGTCTGCTGGACCTGCGCAACATGGCGACTTCGCTGGTTTTGCTGCCGCTGGCGCCACTGGGCGTGTGGATAGGCGTGCGCATGGCCCGGAGCATCAGCCCGGTGCTTTTCTACCGTCTGCTGTATGTCGGCATGCTGCTGACCGGGTGCAAGCTGCTTTGGGATGCTTTCCGTTAAAAACGCATGAAGCAGGTAGCGCAGGTTTTGATACCGCCCTGCAATTGCTTTACCGGTATTTCCCTTTCCCGTCTACTGCGGCCTGTGAAACCCGGCGCATCCGCTGGGTTGTTGCGGAGAGCCCGGGAATTTCACCGGCCTCTTCACTGCAAATTTCTGTGAGAATCGCTGGCATGAGAACAAGAAGCGCGCACCGCGGCTAACGCCCCTCATGACCACAGTCGTTTTTGCGGATCTTGTGGGCAGCACCAGCATGTTCGAACGGCTGGGCGATGAAACGGCATCGCACTTCGTGACCCAGCTCATCGGCGTGCTGAGCCAGGTCTTCCAGCAACACCAGGGGCGGGTGGTCAAGTTGCTGGGTGACGGCCTCTTTGTGGTGTTTCCCAACGAAGGTGACGCGCTGTCGGCCTGCATCAGCATCCAGAAACGGCTTCAGGAAAAACCGATCAAGCCGGGCGGCAGCGGCACCCCGGTACAGATGCAGATGGGTATCGAGTCGGGTGAAGTGGTTGAAATCGACGGCGACTGTTTCGGTGACACCGTCAATTCCGCCGCCCGGCTCGCAGACCTTGCGGGTGCCGCCCAGATCCTCACGACCGAAAACGTCTGGACTGCCCTGTTGCCCGCCCAGAGGGCATCCCTGCGCAGCATGGGCCCCATGTACCTGCGCGGCAGGGCTGAAGCCAGCCATGTCTACCGGGTCGAATGGCAGGCTGGCCGCGACGAGGATGCCACGATGGCCGGGCGTTCGATGTTCTCTTCACCCAGCCAGGCCTTCCTCGAACTCAGCTTTGCGGAGCAAACCGTCAGGCTGGATTCGAAAAGCAGCAAGCTGGCGCTGGGCCGGGCCGCCGATGCGGCGCTGACCTTGAACGACCCCCGTGTTTCGCGCATGCATGCCACCCTCGAATGGCGCGGCGGGCATTTTGTATTGACAGACGCTTCCWGCTACGGCACCTGGGTGTACCTGGGCAACCAGAGTGAGGCGGTGGTGCTGCGGCGCACCGAGTGCTACCTGGTTGGCAGCGGCCAGATCGTGCCGGGCTGCGAGCGTACCGACGAAAATGCCCCGCTTGTCACGTTTTCCATCAGGACCTGATCCGCGGAAGAGGGCGGATTCCGGACATTTTTCGCTGCATGATGCAGGCTAGAATCGTTTTTTGTTTCAAGACGTAGGCGTCCCCCACAGGCCCGCAGCACGGTTTCCGCCAGTTACGTCCATTTCCATTCCCTCATGAGTCTCAAGAAACTTGGCCGTTACGATCTCATCCGCGTCCTCGGCAAGGGGGCGATGGGGCTGGTGTATGAGGGGCGGGATCCCAACCTTGACCGCCGGGTGGCGATCAAGACCATCAAGGTCGAAAATCTGTCGGAAGAAGCCGCCGCAGAGTACGAAGTGCGTTTTCGCACCGAGGCCCGGTCTGCGGCGCGCCTGCAGCATCCRCATATTGTCAGCGTCTATGACTCCGACCGTGACGGCGACATTGCCTTCCTGGTCATGGAATTCGTCGACGGCGACGACCTCAAGCACCACCTGGACAAGGGCAACCTCTACACCCTGGAGCAGACCCTGGGCATCATGGGTGACCTGCTTTCGGCGCTGGATTACGCGCACAGGCAAAGCATCGTCCACCGCGACATCAAACCGGCCAACCTGCTGATCGAGACGAGCGGGCGTGTCAAGCTCACCGACTTTGGTGTGGCACGCATCCAGGATTCCGGCGAAGCCACCCGTACGCAGGGTTCCATGGTCGGAACGCTGAAATACATGTCGCCCGAGCAGGTGCAGGGCCGGCCGATTGACGCCCGCGCAGACCTGTTTGCCGCTGGCATCGTGCTGTATCAACTGCTCACCGGGAAGCGGCCGTTTGACGGTGACACCGACTTCGCCACCATCCAGCAGATCGTCGGGCATACCCCGGTCATGCCGGGTGCGTTCAATGCCCGATTGCCCGCTGCGCTGGATGCCGTGGTGGCCAAGGCCCTGGCCAAATCGCGCGACCAGCGTTATGCCAGCGCGCAGGAGTTCCTTGCTGCGCTGCAGGCCGCGGCACGCGAGGCGCCCGATATCTCGGTGGTTCCGACCGCCGTGCCGCCCGGGCCCGGCAGCAGTTCAACCTGGACTTCCACCATGCTGTCCGGCGAAGCGCTGGTTGACCAGCCGTCAGGCACCAGCGCCAACATCTCGGTCGTGACGCAGGAGCTCGAGCTCGTCTACTGGAAAGACATCAAGGAGTCCATGGATGTGGAAGACATCCAGGGCTTTCTGGCCAAGTTCCCGTCGGGTATCTATGCCGACCTGGCGCGCCGCCGCCTCAAAAAACTCGGCGTGCCTGGCGCAGACGACTCGGACATCGGCCGGCGCCTGGGTACCGGAACGCTGATTGTTCCGCGTCCCGATACACAACCAGCCCCTCCAGCGCCGGCCAGCGTATCCGCCTCCGGGACCGACACCGATATGGCCTGGAAGGCCCTTGAAGAGGCGGCAGCCAAGGCGCCTTTGCCGCCTCATGTGCCGGTGAAGCCCGCCGCCGATGACCCGGATGCCACGCGCCTGGGGACACCGGTGGTCGCTGCGGCGGCTCAGCCGGACCAGGAAGAGCATGATGCATCCACCGACTGGCCGGAGACCGTGTTCAGCGAGGCACCCGTGAGCCCGGCAGCACCTGAGCCTGCCAGCGGGCGGCCAACGCAAGGTGCAGCCGCAATTCCCGCCATGGGCCCAGCCGCGAATACCAACGACGCCGCACGGCCGCCGATAAAGTCAAAATCGGCACGGCGGCGCAGTCCCCTGGCGTCGCCCGGGGTCGCAACGACACCCGCAAAGGCAGCTTCACCTGCACCCTACCGCTACCTGGTGTGGGGTCTGGCGGGCCTGGTGGCGCTGGCCGTGATTGGCCTTGGATGGAAATCCCTTTCCGGTCGCGCTGCCCCTGCCGCCCCGTCTGCCATACCGGCCAATAAAGCGGCCAATATAGCGGCCAAGGCAGCGCCCGGCGCGGCGGTGGCCACGCCGGCAGCGTCCACTTCGCCCGTAGTGTCCGCGGCGCCTGCTGCAGCTGCACCCGCAGTGCAAGCTGCGCAGGCCCAGCCTGCGGCTTCGGCTGCCTCTTCTTCTGTGGCGCGGGCACCCCTGTCTGCGGCCTCCAGGGCGGCGCTTGCGGCTGCGGTCGCCACCCGAAAAGCTGCACTGGAAAAAGAGCGGCAGGCCAAGCAGGCTCAGCCCAAATCCGCCGCTACCCCTTCCCCTTCGGCGACCGACCACGCTGCCACGCCGGCGCCGCAGGCCGCGGCCGGCAATCCGCGGCAGGCCTGTGAAGGGCGCATCCTCCTCGGTTTCCAGATCTGCATGTCTGAGCAGTGTGCCAAGCCGGGCTTCGCCCAGCATCCGGCCTGTGTGGAACGGCGGGCCATGGAGCAGCGGCGGCGTGACGCCGAGCAGCAGTCGAACCGGTAATTGCCGTTCAATATCCCTGGACAGGCGGGTGCTATAAAATCAATAGCTGCTCGCGCCCGCTACTAAAGGCCTGGAGCTGTTTTTATTCGGATTCCTGGGCATGCCAGGCAGCAGGCCGGCGCTGCGCCTGTTGCTGGCGTTCCTGGGCCAGCTGCTCTTCCAGTTGTAAACGCCCCTGGGTGGCCACGGCGATGACCTTGGTACGGTCCTTGCGGTGCGGGTACATGCGTTCAAACAGCTCGAGGTTGTGCCGGCGAAAGCGCATCGCCGCCTGGCGCGCTTCGTGCGGCGGCTGGCCCAGCAGTTCCAGCACCGTGCGCGCGCTGCGCAGGCTGGACTCGAACACCTCACGTTCCACCTGCATCACGCCGCGGTCACGCAGCGCGTTCCAGTGCGTCACGTCACGCGCGCGGGCGACGATCTGCATCTGCGGAAAATGCTCGCGCGCCAGGTCGACGATCTTGAGCGATTGCTCCATGTCGTCGACCGACAGCACCAGGATTTTGGCTGTGGCCGCGCCGGCCGTGCGCAACAGGTCCAGCCGCGTCGCATCGCCGTAAAACACCCGGTAGCCGAAAGCCCGCACGGTTTCGACCATTTCCGCGTCGTGGTCCAGCACGGTGGCCGGAATGCCCTGGGCCAGCAGCATGCGGCCGATGATCTGGCCGTAGCGGCCGAAACCGGCAATGATGATCGGCGCCTCCTGCTGCTCGGAGATTTCTTCGAGTTGCGGCGTGTCGCAGCCGGCCCAGCGCGGCAGCAACAACTTGTCGACGGCCACCAGCAGCAGCGGGCTCAGCAGCATGGACAGTGCCACCGCGCCTATCAGCAGTGAGGCGATCTCAGCGGAAAACACATGCGCCCCGGCTGCTGCCTGGAACACGACGAAGGCGAACTCGCCGCCCTGCGCCAGCAGTACCGCGAACACCGGGCGTTCCTGGAAAGGCAGCTTCATGAGGCGCGCCAGGCCGTAAATCACCACCAGTTTCAAACCGAGGAAGCCCACCAGGATGGCGGCCATCAGCCCGGGCGATTTCCAGAGCACGCCAAAGTCGATGCTCATGCCGACGGCAATGAAGAAGAG
>NZ_JBFUAZ010000055.1:0-12234 GCF_056406035.1 Polaromonas sp. P1_E1_2
AGGCATAGCTGGTGACCGCAATGGCCCAGGTCTGCAGGCGCGGCAGCTTGTGGCGCGTGTGCTGCCGGCCAATCAGGTCAAAGCAGCCATACAGCGCATGGCTGGCCGTGGCCAGGCCCAGCACGGCAAGCAGCAAAAGAGGCGAGTAGCGCCGCAGCGTCTGCCAGGCGCCTTCCCAGTCCACCTTGTGGGCATGGGAAACCAGCAAACCCAGGACGACGATGCCCAGCGCAGGAAACACCCAGCGGCGGATGCGCGGCCACAGCGACGTTGCGGCTGCCGGGGACGTGCTGTCGGGAAGGTGAGCCGCAGTGCTGGGCATGATCAGTGCATTTTCAGCAAGGCGCAAAGCGAACTCCAGCCAGGCTGGCGCTGATTTTTGTAGGCGAAAACCGACGGCGGCCCACCACGCCGCAGCGCCGCCCCTTCAGCGCTCCAGCTCAAGGCCTGCGGGATGCAGGCGGTTCCATGGCGTTGCCTTCTCAAACGCAAACGCCGCGCGCAATATCGTGGGTTCGGCAAACGGGCGCCCGATCACCTGAATGGAAACCGGAAGGCCGTTGGCCGAAAGCCCTGCCGGAACGGCCACCGAACACAAATCAAGCAGGTTCACAAAGCGCCCGAAGCGCGACAGTGGCGTGGCGAGTTCATCGACCTCGCTGACGGGAATGGCGGTAATGGCGTTGGTCGGAAATACACAAACATCCACGCCGTCCATGGCCTCCAGCATCGCGGCTTTCGCAGACTCGCGGTCGCGCAGCAGGCTGATGTACTGGGCGGCCCCGATGTCCCGGCCCAGCATGATCCGCCGCTTGATGTTCGGGTCAAACTCCAGCTCACTGCGCTCAAAAAGCGTGCCGAGATTGGCATAGCCTTCGGCGCTCATCAGGCTGCCTGCAATGCGCATGGATTGCGCCAGGCTTTGCGGAAGCGGCTTGTCCACCAGGGTCATGCCGAGCCCGGTGAATACGGAAAGAGACCTGTCATAAGCCTTCAGCACTTCCGGGTCCACGTCTTCGCGTTCAGCTTTTGGCAGGGTCCAGACCCGCATTCCCCTGACATCTTTTTCAATCTCTTTTGAAACCGAACGCGAGGGCGAAAAGCGGGATGCCGCGTCCTGCGGGTCGGGCCCCGCCAGCACGTCCAGCAGCGTTGCGCAATCCTTCACGGTCCGCGTGATGGGCCCCACCGTGTCATGCGTGGGGCACAGGTCAATCAGGCCGTAGCGGCTGATCAGACCATGTGTCGTTTTCAGCCCCACCAGCCCGCAGAGCCCGGCCGGAATGCGAACGGAGCCGCCGGTGTCCGTGCCCAGCGCTGCGCTGGCCATGCCCGCCGAAACCGCCACGGCCGAGCCGCTGCTGGAGCCGCCGGGCACACGGTGGGTTTCAAGGTCCCAGGGGTTCCAGGGTGTGCCCATGGAAGTATTGGTTCCCCAGCCGCCAAAGGCAAATTCCACCGTGTGTGTTTTCCCCAGCACGATGGCGCCGGCTGCCCTCAACCGGTCGACCACCGTCGCTGTGACGGTGGAGGTGCGCGGCGGGAGCGATCTGGAACCCGCGGTGATGGCGTGGCCTTTAATTTCAAAAAGGTCTTTGACGGCAATGGTCACACCATGCAGCGGGCCCACCGTGAAGCCGGCCTGCCTGAGCTTGTCCAGGCCGCGGGCGGCCTGCAAGGCTTCATCTGCATAGAGGTCTACATAGGCGTGCAGCTTGGCGTCAAAGGCGTCTATGCGCGAGAGCTGGTTTTCGACCAGTGTTTCGCTGTTGGTCTCTCCGCTGGCAAGCGCTTCGAGCGTCTGCTCCATGGAGGCGTAGGCAAGCGATGTGTTGAGAGAGGAATTGGCGATGGAGGTCATGCAGCACCCATGACCCGCCGGCCGCGCGAGAGGCGCTTTTCAAGCGCGCGCGAAAGCATTGACAAGGGAAAGGCAATGGCAAAGTAAAAGGCGCCCACCAGCAGGAATATGTGCAGGGGCAGGAAGAACTCGCTGGACATGGCCCGCGCCGTCAGCATGAGTTCGTCCGTGGCGATCAATGCGCACAGCGAGCTGTCTTTTAACAGCGCCACATAGGTGTTCAGCAAGGGTGGCAGCATGACGCGCAGCGCCTGGGGAAACACCACATGCATAAACACCTGGTGCGGCGCCAGGCCAACGGCCAGGGCTGCTTCGCGCTGCCCGCGGTGAATCGACTGCAGGCCTCCGCGCAAAATCTCGGCAACATACGCCGCGCCGTGCAGGCCCAACCCGATCACCCCGGCCCAGAAGCCCGGCAGCGTAAGCCCGAGCGGCGGCAACGCAAAGTAGAGTGCCAGCAGCAGCGCGAGCAAGGGCACGGTGCRCACGAACTGAATGAAGAAGTTGGCGGCAAAGCGCAGGGCCGGCCGGCCGCTGCGGATCATGGCCGCCAGGGCCGCGCCCAGAAGCAGGGCCATCACAAAGCCCGCAGATGACAGCTTTGCCGTTACTTTGGCCGCCTCTGCAAGGCGGGGAGCCCAGTCGGGCCAGTATTGCAGGAAGACCGCAAAAAAACTGTTCATCGCTTGTTCTCCATGCGGCTTTCGGCCTTGGCAAATCCCCAACTGACCGGCAGCACCATGGCCGCGTACAACAGCATGGCGGCAAGGTAGATCAAAGTGGTTTCAAAGGTAGAGGTCACCAGGTTCCTGGCAAAAAACATGATTTCCGGCGCGGCAATCGCAGAGGCAATAGACGTGTCTTTGAGCAGCTGGCTGGTGTAGTTGCCGAGGGATAGCCACGTCACCCGCAGCATTTGTGGAAGAAGAATATGAATCAGCGCCTGCCGCGGTGTCATTCCGACGGAAAGGGCGGCCTCGCGCTGGCCGGCATGAAGGCACTTGAGCCCGGCGACAAATACATCGCACAACACCGCTGCGCCAACCAGCCCCAGGCCCAAAATCGCCGCCACCAGCGGCGAGAGCCGTATGCCCACCGCCGCCAGCCCGAAATAGATCACAAAGAGGTGTGCCAATGCCGGAACGTTGCGCATCCATTCGATGTAGGCGRCAATGGCCAGCTTCAGCAAACGAAAGCGCGCGAATGTGACTGTCACCGCCAGCAGCATTCCGCCTGCCAGCGCAATGACGAAAGCACCCAGGGCCACCACCGCGGCGGTGACCGCGCCACCCACCAGCACAGCGAGGATGCCCCCGAAAATTCCAAGCTGTTCCATCACCTGGCCAGCCCCGGGTTGTCCGCCACCTGGCCGAGAAAGCTGCGGGTGCGTTCCAGCTGCGGGTTGTTGATGACGTCCAGAGCGGGGCCCTGCTCAACAATGTGGCCGCCGTCCATGAAGATCACGCGGTCGGCCACGTCCCTGGCAAAGCGGATTTCGTGCGTGACCAGAATCATCGAGCGGCCTTCTTCGGCCAGCTCACGAATTACCGTCAGCACCTCGCCGACCAGCTCAGGGTCAAGCGCAGAAGTCGGTTCGTCAAAAAGAATGAGCTTGGGTTGCTGGGCCAGGGCCCTGGCAATGGCCACGCGCTGCTGTTGCCCTCCGGACAAACGCTCCGGGTATTCATTCGCCTTGCTGGAAAGGTGAACCTTCTCCAGCATGGCGTCGGCCAGCTCATAGGCTTCGGGCTTCGACATGCCGCCGGCCTTGATGGAGCCCAGGGCGACGTTGTCGCGAACGTTCAGGTGCGGCCACAAATAAAACAACTGGAACACCATGCCGATCTCGCGGCGCTGCGGCGCGAGTTCGMGGTCATTCATGAAGCGGAACCCGCCGTGCCGGGTTGGCACCTGGCCTATCCGTTCACCGTCAAGCACGATGGCGCCTTCGCCTGGTTGTTCCAGAAAATTCAGGCAGCGCAGGCAGGTCGACTTTCCGGAGCCGCTGGGCCCGATCAGCGAAAGGGTTTCGCCTTTACGCAGGTCAAAGGAAATTCCCTTGAGCACTTCGAGCGGGCCGTAGCTTTTTTTCAGCCCGTCGACTTTTAACAGTGTGTTGTTCATTGGGTTCAGTTTTTTGACGCAGACGAACGCATGAGAAAAACACGCGTTCGCCTGTATCCATGCTTCGAAGGGCTTACTTGCAGGACGGCAATTTCCAGTCGGCAGGGCGGTCTACGCCGGCGCGGAAGTTCTGGCCCACGGGCACATACCAGACGTCTTGCACCAGGCCGTATTTGCCGCCGATCTTTTTGAGCTCACAGCTCTGCCAGAGCTTGGCGATTTCCGCGTTCACGGCCTTGGCGAGTTCCGGGTTGTCCTTGTTCAGGCCAAACACCACCTGGCCCAGCCCGGTGAGCAGGGGGTAGTCCGGGTTGTTGTCAACAAAGGCGTTGAACTTGAGCTTCCACTGCGGGTTACGCGAAATGGCGTACTGCATCACGGGCGGGTCGCCGATGACGGCGTCAATACGGCCGGCCAGCAGGTCGCGCACTGCCGCGTCGGATGTGTCATACATCGTCAATTGCAGGCCGGTGATTTTGCGAAGCTCCGGAATGAACGAAAAACCGGTGATCGTGCCGACCTTTTTGCCTTCCAGGTCCTTCAGGTGCGACCAGTTGGTCTTGCTCGACTGGGTGATGCCGTTCTTGAAGTAATGAATCGGGTCGCTCAAGGTCATGATCTTCGAGCGCTGCTCGGTCCAGCCCATGGTGCCGGCCATCACGTCGACACGTTTGGCCTGCACCGAAGCAATGGTGCCCGACCATTCCATGAGGGCGGGCTTGACCTTGAGCTTCACGGCCTCAGCCACGCGCTGAAGGATCTCGCCGTCGTAGCCAATCATGGCGCCGTCCTGGTAGCCGGTGCCCGGCATGTCACCGGTGAAGGCGATCGTCAACGCGTCTTTTTCAACGGTTTGCAAGGCCTGGGCGTTGGCAGCCGGCAGTACCGCCCCCGCGGCGAGAAGCATGCACAAGAGGCGTGCGGCGAATGTTTTTTTCATGAAAACTCCTGATGGTGGTTTAACGAAACTCTCACTGACGGGGTGGATGGTATGAAGCGCCGTCAACTTGTCATAGGAAGCTTTGGCGTGTAAATTGAACGTATGCGACATTCGGGAAAATTACCTACGAAGGGCGCTTCTGCGCCCAAAGCTGCGGCGGTAAAGCGCGCAAAGCGTGCACCCGCGAAGGTCAACAGGGCGGCCGGCGTACAGGATGAGGGCAACCAGCTGGTGGACCGGCTTGACGCGGCCAAGGCCAAAACGCCTCCCAAAACCGGTGTGGAACTGCGGGTCGGTATTTTTCTGTGCCCGCGTTTTCCCCTGTTGTCGCTGGCGGGGCTGTGCGATGCGCTGCGCCACGCCGCAGACCTGGGCGACCAGAGCCGGCAGCTTCGCTGCACGTGGGCGGTGCTCAGCGCCGCCGGCGAGACCGTGGCCTCCAGCTGCGGCGTCGAAGTGGCCACGCTGCCCGCGGCTTCGTCGGACTGCAACTTTGATTACGTGGCTGTGATCGGGGGCTTGCTGCCCTTCATGAAAACGGCCGACCCTCGAGGTGTGAAGTTTCTGAACCACGCCGCAAAAGCCGGTGTGCCGTTGATCGGCATTTGCACCGGCAGCTTTGTGCTCGCGCGGCATGGGTTCATGCAAGGCCGCATGGCCTGCGTTCATCCCTTCCATGTCAATGACTGGAAGGAAGCCTTTCCCGATCTACCCTTCACCACCAACTGCGACTACATCTTTGATGGTGACCGGATCACCTGCGCGGGCGGCATCTCGATCATCGAGCTGGCCACCGAGCTGATTCGCCTGCACTGCGGCCCGGACCGCGCCGCCAAGGTCGTGCACCAGATGACGGTAACCCGCAAATCCGCCATCTCGCACGTCGCACGCCGGCGCGCGCTGGGTTATGCCTGTGCCGACAATGACAAGCTCCGCCAGGCGATTGTGCTGATGGAAAAGAACATCACCACGCCGCTTGAAATTTCCGTCATCGCCAAAATTGTGGATTCCAGCAGCCGGCAACTTGAACGGGTCTTTCTGGCAGAAACGGGCGCTTCCCCTTCAGGGTTTTACCGCAACTCGCGGCTGAAATACGGCCGGTGGCTGCTGACCTCAACCGATTCACCGGTGAGCACCATCGCCTACGAATGCGGCTTTGCCGATGCCTCGCACTTCATCCGGCACTTTCAACAGCTGTATGGTGTTTCGCCCGGGCGGTTGCGGAAGGCGTTGCCTGCGGTGGAGGTGTAGGCCCAATTACTGGCCCAGATAGAGGCCCAGGTAGAGGCCCCCGGGGAGCATTTCCGCTTTTCTCAACCTCCTCGTATCGGGGCAGCTCCACCCAGAAGACGCTGCCGCGTCCCTGGCGTTCCGTCATGCCCACCGGGTGCCCCAGCAGCTGGCTCAGTCGGTAGACGACCGCCAGCTCCAGCCCAAAGCCCTCGGCCATGCCCTGCTGCGGAATGCCTTCAGAGAAAGTCTGCTGGCGTTCACGCGCAACGCCCGTGCCTGTGTCCCACAGCTCTATGCGCCACTTGCCCCGGCGCTGCCGCGCGGCCAGCAACACACCGCCGCCATGCGTGTTGCGCAAGGCATTGGACAGCAGGCAACCCACCAGCCGCGTGAGCAGCACCGGGTCTGACACCGCCCGTCCCGCGGCGGTTCGGGTGCGCAGTCGCAGGCCTTTTTCGCGCGCCTGCGGCGTGTGCTCTTCGGCCAGCGTGTGGACCAGCGCGCCAAGGTCTACCGGCTGCAGGTGCACGCTCAGCGAAGCCGGTTCCAGCCCCGCCAGGCTGAACAGCGATTCAAACAGCTCGTCAATCTTGCGTGTCGAATCGCCAATCTTGCGCGCAATCTGCGCCGCGAACTCCGGCTCTTTGGTCAGCCAGTCGGCATACGGGCCCAGCGCCTGCACGGGGTGGCGCAGCTCATGCGCGGCGCTGGCAATAAAGCTGCTCCGCACGGCCTCCGCCTCCGCCAGGGCCTGTTTTCGCTCCTCCAGAGCCTTGATCAGTTCCTGGCGGTCGAACTGCCGCTCCAGGCTCATGTGCTGGGCCCGGTACATGCGCCGGCCCGTCACATGGGCCACCCACAGGAAAACCAGCACCACCCCCATCTCGGCGCCGGTGTCGAGCACCGAAGGAACACCCCCCGTCAGGTCTACTCGCCAGGCCAGGGCCGCCAGCACCGAGGCACTCAAGCCGTTGCAGTACGCTGAGACGGTACGCAAGCTCGGCGGGCCCGAAGCCACCGCGACCACCGCGATGCCCCCCAGGATCATGATGCACACCAGCTGGTCTTCAATGGGGGCCTGGCGGTACACCACAAACATCAGCGAGCCCCAGACCACCGCGCTCAAGGGCCAGGCCCATCCAAGGAGCGACATGAACTCCCGCAGCGCCACCCCGTCGGCCTCCGCCAGGCGGTGGCGGTAAGCATGCAGGATGGCATAACGCAGCAGCGTCATGGAGCCGGTGGCCAGGGTCCATACCCACAAATCCCATGGCGCCACACGCCCATGCAGCATTGCCACCACCACCAGAATGATCAGCACGGCCGCATGCAGCGTAGGCCGCGCATTTTGCATAAACGTGCGGGCCAGCTGCACGCTGATCCAGGTCTCGCGTGGGGTCATCGAACGGCGCCTTCGGGGGCTGCTGGCGTGGTGGGCGTCATTGAGAGCGGATTCTTCTGTGAGCGGGGCGGGGTGCGGGCAATAACAATATCAGTGATTTTCCCTTGAGTACCGGGTGGGAAGAAGAGGGTGGGATTGGGGGCTTCTACCTATTATTTGGCTTATGGAATCTGCCCGCCTTCGCTTGGGGAGATCTTCATGAAGACCTTCTTTGCCAGGTATCGGGGATTGCGGCGCGGCCGTTTGGCGGTGCGCCGTGTTCCATTGGCTTCACGCCAGCCGGGGCATAAAAGTCTTGTTTTTGTTGCCCCGCCAGCCTTGTGCTGATCTTGCCAGTGTTGGCGGCGTTGGGCGAGCCGTCTTTGGTTGTCGTTGGGCGGTGGTTACACGGGCGGAACGTGTACCTTTTTATTCATGGCTGGGGTGTGTGAGCCTAGCGCGGGACGGATGAAGTGATTGTCTCGGCGGCAGCATCATGCTGGTAAAGCCTTTTGTCTACGACCCACTGGACAGACGCACTCGATTTCAGCAACACCGATGCCGACGTCATCATTGCCCACGGCAAAGGCGGCTGGTCTAACCTGGTCGAAGTGCCGCTGATGCGCGAGCGCCTGGTACCCCTGTGCACGCCGCAGCTCGCCGTCAGCCTGCGCGAGCCGAGCGACCTCGCCGGTGTGACCCTCTTGCATGCCACCGCCAACCGGCACGAATGGCTGACCTGGCTGCGCGGCGCCGGCGTGCCCGACCTGCAGGGCGCGCGTGAGCAGCTGTTTGACACGGTAGACATGTGCGTCCAGAGCGCGGAGCGCGGCCTGGGCGTTGCCGTCACCGACGCGGCGCTGTTCACGGTCCTGATTGCTTCGCAGAAGGTGGTGACGCCCTTTGACCTCGAGGTCGACAGCGGGAATGCCTACTTCCTCACCTATCCGCCTGAGCGGCGGGAGCAGCGGAGTATTCGGCTGTTTGAGGAATGGACGCTGTCTGTGCTGCGAGGATGAGGATGCAGTGGGCGGTGAGGGTGACTATCGCCAATATGTAGTTATCGATAGTTGGCACCGTAAACAGTATTTCCGCTATGGGCCATGAACCGACATATGCGAACGACCGCTCTCGACGCTGGATTTGTTGTCACTGCTGGCTCACTACTTCGCGAACGAATATTCGTTACAGGCTGACCTCAGCCCCTCGGGCTTGTCAGGCTCTCCTACTGCTGTAGCGACTGCCAGTCGTTGGGGAGCGGCTTCCTCGTATGGCCGCGACACTGCAGAAAATGGCGACGAGGGCGATGCGCATTCCGTGAATTCAACAAACAAATATTATGGGACGTGTTACAGATTCGATCTCGCTGGAAATCGAGCGCCTGCTCCAAAGTGGAAAGCAGCGCGGTGGCCCGGATAAAGACAGGCGTCCGCTCCTCGTTGACCGTGTCTGACTCCATCACGACATAGCGAGCCGGATAACGCTTACGCGCGAAGTTGTTCTCAAGCCGTCCACCCACAAGGCAGCGGTGGATTGACAGTGCCTGGCCAGCACACCGGCGCGAACGTGCAACCGCGGCAGCAAAGTCGGTCATCGATCATCGGGACCTGGCAACGCGATCTGCGCCGATCTAGCATGTCGCGATGCGCACAGTGATGAGGCTTATCGTCAGCGAACAGTACCCTGGGTGTAATCGTCGACCTCAAGATGGCTGAATCACCCGCCGCGCGATGTGCGGCCTTGCAGGTCCCCCAGCTGTGGAAGTCACAGGCCAGGTCTGGACGCGCCCTCACAAAGTGCGTGTCCTGGCCAGTGACGACGATCCAGTTGTCCTTGTGTTTCGGCAGGTCCTTCACAAACGATGTGAAGACTTCGACACCATGCAATGGCTGCCTTGGAAAACCGCGGAAATCGACGGTTGAAGACGGGTGGAGTTCGACGCCGAGTTGCTCCGAGGTCCTTTTCAAGAGGGCCGCGGCGGCCTCGCCAATCGAAGCCACATGGGCGTCCAAGAACAAGTCCACCCCGTGTTCATCCCTACCGTACTCCATGTACTCGGCATCCGTCTCCTCCAACACCGTCAACCGCATGCCGTCGAGACCTTGAAGCACGAGTGCCGGATGGATTGCAATCCTTGGCTTCTTTCCAAATAGAGATGTACCTGCCGTCTCATAGCTCACCAGCACCGCGTGGAAGCACTTGTCGAGCGTGTCGCTCGTCAAGAAGTTCGAGATCTCCGTCGGGCGGACGCTGGCCGGCGTCTCCTCGACCAACGAATCCTTGGATAGCAACTCATAGAGCTGCGGGGCGTCGTTTTTGTAGTTTTTCTTCTCGAAGTGCTTGATGGAGTTGCTCTGAGCGGGACCTTCCACAAACGCAGCTACCGGATCGATGAAGACGACAATCCATTCGCCACTGCAAATGACGGCCCTCGGCAACCGATGCCCGTGGAGCTTGTACAGGCGACTGACGTAGTTGCCGACCTGGACGATGTAGTCCGGCCAATCGCCGGCAAGCGGCGATTCCGCGGTCTTACCGCCCCCGCGCCAATGGTCGATGGCGTTCGCCAATACGTCGTCAACTCGGAAGGCCCCATCCTTGCGAGGCTGCAGAAAGGGCTTTTCCCATGCCTTGGCTTCGATCAGCAGCGCGGGGACGTCGGTCTCACACGCCTTGCCTAGGTAGTCCATGCGCGTCGTCGTCTTGTCCTTCAGCCGCGCCTCTTCTACGACATCCCCACCCAGGCCCAGGGTCCACCCCAGCAGCTCGATCATGGCGTCAAGGAAATACACGCGCGTCGCATGCTCGTGCAGGTCACCGACGGGACCACCCGCGTAGGGCGCTGCAGCGATTGGTCCATCCGTTGCTTCTAGACGTTCCAAGAGTTCGGCGAACTTTCCCGGGAAATCCGCCTTGCGCGCCATGCGACTCACTGGAGCAGCTCCGGCAAGCGGTAGAGCAGCTTGCGTGCCGAAGTCCAGCCAGCCTCCATGAATATCTCAAGGCAATCAACCAGCGCCTGGCGTCGTTGTTCGTCCTCAAAGATCTCCTTGTTGTCCGCCAGGAAACCGCTGATCAGTCGCACCATCAGTTCAGCGCCCAATGCCTCGAACTGATACCCGCCATTCGATCCGCCGGTTCGAATGGCGTGAGCCGTGAGATCGAATGCCTTGATCGGATCCTGTGGTGCGAGCACCTCGATGAGCTGCAGTAGTTGATAGATGGTGTGGGCGTTGGGCTGGCGGCCGATCAACTCCAGCGTCGGCCACACTTCGTTCAGGAAGACGGCACACGCTGCATCGTCGAGGCCCGAGCCACCGGTAGCGCGTTCCGTCGCGAAGTAGAGCTGCATTGCCGCCTTGTCTACGAGCTCCGCAGAAGCGCGGAGGCGCGTCTTCTGCTCTTCCGGCATAGGTTGCGAGAAGTCAACTGCGGCCAGCTGCGCGTCCGCAGCAACGACGATGCGATGCATCAAGGCCTGGGAGCGGCGCCTGACGTCGTCGTTGCCTGCCTGATCGGCCTGAAGTCCGAGCACGACCGCTTCGCGTAGCGTGTAGAGAATGGTGCCAAGCGCGCTGCTGTGGTCTGCAGGGCTGGTCATCCATTCCGTCAACTTGGTGTCCGCCGTCGCACGGTCGTAGGTGACGTGCAGGATGGCGAACAGGTCAGCCAGCATTTCCTCCGCGTCCGATTCCTTGGGCGTGCCGACGTACCTCGCCATCAAGTCGTAGACCAGGGGCTCCGTTCGCCCAGGATCCGCGTGGATGACCGAATGCAGAACGCCCACTGTTGACTTCAGGACGGCAAGGTTCGTCTCGTCCCTCAACCGGGACGTCAGGTGAGACCAAAACCCTTCCCGGTCAATGTTCCAGATGCGCACCAGATGCCCGATGCACTGTGACCGCGTGGCAGGATGGGGATCACTCATGAGGCGGTCGATGTCCGCCACAAGGCGAAGATACAGGTCTTCACGCTGCAGGCAGGCGTCCAGCGCTGCCGCGGCGGCCTCGATTCGCGCGGCAGGCCCACCCCACGATTGAGACCGCTCGTAGTCGCTCTCCGTGGTGTCGTCGACATCCGGGTTGGCCGAGGTGCTTGCAATGCGCAGCAACGCGAGAAACCGATCCCCGGGATCGAACTGGTCCGTGGCCACCAGCCGCTCACCCTGGGCTAAGTGATTGCACCCCTCGCCGATCAAGCCCTCCCCGTTCAGGCGCAAGGCGGGATGCAGGTCCGGTGCATGAAGGCTGCTCGCAACGGCTTCCAACAGCGACAGCGTCTGCTCGGTGCCGATGTCGTCACCCTGTTTGCCACGCTGTGTTTCATGCACCTTCTTGGCGGCGTCAAACGCCTGTATCGCGGCAGCATTGCCCGGCAAGGACTTGTCAAGATCCCGGATCCAGAAGTACGGCTCGGTCGGCCCCGATCCGCTGGTGATCCTGAACAGCCTCTCGTTCTGCTTGCTTCTCCCGAGCGCCTCGGTGGACATCGCGTCAAGCACGGCCTTGGCCTGATCGGTGGCCAGTTGAGACCGACCGATGACGCTGAACAAGCGGTGCATCAAGGCGGATCTGGCCTCATCAGTGTGGGTGAAGCCATCCATGGCAAAGCTGGCAGCCGAGGACTCCAGGCGCTCTCGCTGTTCAGCGCTTCGCCGAGCATAACCCTTCGCGACTAGGTCGATCGCGTCTTTGC
>NZ_JBFUAZ010000056.1:0-12225 GCF_056406035.1 Polaromonas sp. P1_E1_2
GTGTACTTGTCTTCGCTGCCGCCCAGCGTGGCGCCATAGCCCAGCAGGCCGTTCTGGTTGGCCTTGGTTGCGCGCAGCGTGCCGTTGAGCAGCAGGCTCTGGCCCAGGAAGAGTTTGGTGGCGCTGACATACACATCCACGCCGTGGCGTTTGGCGCCCAGTGCGGTGAGCGTAGGGTCCAGCCCGGTGGAGCCCAGCGTCTTGTACTGCATGCCCACTGCCACCTGCGGCATCAGCGTGTCGCTGTCCAGGACGGCATCGCCCAGCACGCGAACCTTGGCGCCCACGATGGTCTGTTTCAGGTGCAGCCCGGGTAGGCCCAGGGCCACGCCGGTGCCGCGGGTGTTGAAGTCCTGCTGCGCAATCGACAGTTCGTAGCGGTCATGGATGCCGACGGCCGCGCCGTACACATTCAGGCCGTAGTCGGTGGTGCCGGCGTGGGTGACGTAGGCAGAGCCGCCAATTTCGCCCGCCGTGGCGTTGCTGCCGATGACGGCCCAGGGCGTGAGGCCGCCGCCGGCCGCGCCTTCAATGGTGCTGACACCGCCGGTCAACAGCAGTTTGCCGGTGTCGGCGTGGGCGCCGGCGCAAAGCAGGGTGAGCAGGCTGGCAATCAGGGGGGGTGATACGGAGTGGCGCATGGTGATCCTGTGGGTGAAAAGGAAAAAGCCGGTTGCCGGCGTCAATGGAAGTGAACCTGTGTGGAATACGGAAAACCGGATTCACTGGATTCAATGAAACGAAAAAAGATGCGAAAAGAAGCTGGGTCGCTCTTCGAAAGGCTGAATCCGCGGGCCGGCCGTCAACGTATTCAGAACAGCTTGCGGGATGGCCTGGCAGATTGCATGGCTTTCCCACCCGTCAAAACCAGTGTCTGGAGTGCCGAATGCCTGCTTGTTCCCTGTTCATGCGCAATGCGCGTCATCTTTTTAGTACCGTGGCGGCACTGACGCTCTTTGGCGTGAGCGGTGCCCCGTTATGGGCCCAAACGGCGTCCGGACGCGAATGGGTCACGCCGCCGCCCGGCAACGTGGCGCGCGGCCTGGCCCTGTACCAGGCGCGCTGTACGGCATGCCATGCCGTCGACGGCAACAAGATCGGGCCCGCGCACCGCGGTGTGATGGGCCGCCGCGTGGGCAGCCTGCCTGGGTACAAATATTCGGACGAACTGGCGCGGTCGCGATTGCGCTGGACGCCGCAAACCCTCAACGCGTGGCTGGAAGACCCCGAGCAGCTGGTGGCCGGGCAGCGCATGGGCTTTCAGGTGGAAAGCGCGGCGGAGCGTGCCGACTTGATCGCCTACCTTGCCACGCTGAAATGAACAGACAGCTATCAATTCAGGAGCCGCTTGCGCTCGTCCTGCCTGCCTGGAAGGCCTTTTCTTCAGAAACTCTTTGTTCCGTGGCCGCCCATGAGATAAACGCCAGCCCGCCCTGATGCCGCAGCAAATGGGGCCCTGTGGCGGCTGCTACCATCTCAGCCATGAAACGACGCGACTTTCTGGCCACCACCACACTCGCTTTTACCGGAGGATTTGCCATGGCCGATGTTCCCAAAGTCCAGTCACTGGATGAAGCGCTGCGATGGCWGGACAAGGTCGACCAGGCCGCCAGTGTCAAAACCACCGGCCAATGGCCCCTGGTGTCGGTGCTGGAGCACATGGCGCAAAGYGTGGAAATGAGCCTGGACGGCTTTCCGCAGCCGAAAAGCGCGGTGTTCCAGAACACGGCGGGCGCCGCGGCCTTTGCCTTTTTCAAATGGCGCGGGCAAATGAGCCACAGCCTGAGCGAGCCCATCCCGGGCGCTGCGGCTCTCAGCCGTGAAGGCGACTGGCGGCCCGCCTCGGCGCGGCTGCGCGCGGCCATTGCCCGTTTTGCCGGGCACCAAGGCGCGCTCAAGCCGCACTTTGCCTACGGCGCGCTCAGCAAGGCTGATTTTTCGCTCGCGCACACCTTTCATATCGCCAACCACCAGGATGAGATCGTCCTGGTAGCGCGCTAGAGGCGCTGCTTAGAAAAGCTGGTCGGTTGCTATCGATTCAGGAGCTGCTGGCGCACGACCTGATTGGTCTGCAGGCACTTTTTGTTCATGAATTCCTTCTTCGCCGGGCTTGGCCAGCGTGGAAGCGCGAACGCCCAGCAGGCGCAGTTTTTTGTCCAGCGGCACCCGCTTGAGGCACAGCCCCGCCAGCTGGCGGATGGTTTTCCCGTCCGCGGTGTACGTGTCTGAGGTCTGGTCGCGTGTCGCGATCTTGAAGTCGTCGTAGCGCAGCTTGATGCCGATGGTTTTGGCCACGTAGCCCTTGCGCTGCAGGTCTTCGCCCAGCCGTTCGCACAGGTCGGTGAAGATGGCGCCCAGCGTGGCCTTGTCGCGCACCGCGTGCAGGTCGCGGTCAAAAGTGGTTTCGCGGCTCATGCTCACGGGCTCGCTCTCGGTGACCACCGGGCGGTCGTCGCGGCCCCAGGCGGCCTCGTGCATCCAGGCGCCGGTGGCCTTGCCGAAGTTGTCGATCAGCCATTGCGGGTCTTGCGCGGCCAGCTCGCCGACGGTGTGGATGTGCAGCCTCGCCAGTTTGTCGCCGGACTTCGGGCCGATGCCGTTGATCTTGCGAACGTGCAGCGGCCAGATTTTTTCCTGCAGGTCCGCTTCGTAAATGATGGAAATGCCGTTGGGCTTGTTGAACTCGCTCGCCATCTTGGCCAGCAGCTTGTTCGGCGCGACGCCGACCGAGCAGGTCAGGCCGGTTTTTTCAAAGATCGCTTTCTGGATGAGCCGGGCCAGCACACGCCCGCCCTCGCGCTGGCCGCCGGGCACGTCGGTGAAGTCGATATAGACCTCGTCCACGCCACGGTCTTGCATCAGCGGGGCGATGTCGGTGATGGTGCTTTTAAAGAGCTGCGAGTATTTGCGGATTTCCGAAAAATCCACCGGCAGCACAATGGCCTGCGGGCACAGCCTGGCGGCCTTCATCATGCCCATGGCCGAGCCCACGCCGAACTGCCGTGCCGCATAGGTGGCGGTGGTGATAACGCCGCGGCCCACATAGTCCTTGAGCAGCGGAAAACTTTCCACTGGAATAAAACGCAAAGCCCGCTCGCCCTGCGCGGCCCGCAGTTCTTCGTCAACCTTGCGCCAGCCGCCGCCTATGACGACCGGCAGGCCCTTCAATTGCGGGTAGCGCAGCAACTCGACCGACGCAAAAAACGCATCCATGTCGAGGTGGGCAATGCGGCGGATTTTGGGTGCGGGGGAGGGGGACGGGGCGCTCACCCGGCAAGCATAGCAATTCGCAATGGCTTGCGCGCGGTCGCCCCGACACGATTTGGCCCTATTTGGCCGGGTCAGCCGCAAGGCTCGTGCGCTCCTTGGTACTGCGCCGGCCAGGCCTTTCGGGCAGCGGTAAGCGGGCGTAAACGGCACTCAGGAAGCGCGGCGCTCTGGCATCATGGCCGGCTTGCCCACTCTTCTTGTCGAAAGTGAAACGCCATGCCCTCCCACGCCACCGGAAGTTTTGAAGTCATGCTCGCGCCGCAATCGCTGGCGAATGCCGATGCCGGCCCGCTGATGGGCCGGCTGTCCATCAACAAGACCTTCAGCGGCGACCTGCAGGCCACCAGTCAGGGCGAGATGCTGAGCGCCGGCACGGCAGTCAAAGGCTCGGCCGGTTATGTCGCGATGGAATGCGTGACGGGCACGCTGCACGGCAAAAGCGGCAGCTTTGTTCTGCAGCACAGCGGCACCATGAACCGTGGTGCGCCGCAGCTGGCGGTGAACGTGGTGCCTGATTCCGGCACCGGCGAGCTCACGGGCCTGAGCGGCACGCTCACCATCCAGATTGCCGACGGCAAGCATTCGTATGCGATGGACTATGAGATATCGCCTCAGGCTTGAGTGAGCGAAATAGGCGTGCCTCAACTTCACCGATTCTGGTTTTCTTTCGAAGACCTCCCACCCTTTTCCATATTGGGCGCTGGTTGTGGCGTAACTGCCTATAGCCATGACGACGCGGTTCAAATACTGAAGGACCGCGTGTTTCAGCAGTCGTTGCCGGCCTGCTCCGTGATTGCGGATGTTGATGTCAGCACGCTGGACGAGAACCACGTGCGGCCCAATATGGGGGTGGTGACGCAACGCTGTTGAATTCCGCTGAAGTCTGACCCGAGTTTTCCATCGAATATTGACCCACGCTCTTTGTGAGCAGAATGTGCTCACGATGTGGATAAGTTCTTGGTTTTCTCCTTTTTAGGCTGAGTCTGTGTGGATCTGCCTCAAAGTGCGCCGCTGTTTCCGCGATTTTGTTGCCTCGATATCCAGCCAGGTGGCCAGCTTCTCGGCGTAGGGATCGAGCTTGCTTGAGCTGGCCCGCCTTGGGTACTTGGGCTCGCGCTCTTCCGATCGCAGGTGCTTCTTTATTGTGTTGCGAGCCAGGCCTGTACGCCTTGAGATCTCGCGGATGGACATCTGATCCCGCAATGCCCAACGTCTGATGACATTCAATGTCGCCACGTCTATCACTCCTARWTTCCCCCTGCTTTTAAAACAAGCAGGGTAGTGCCTACGTGGGTCAGTTTTGGATGGAAATTACTGCGATAAGTGGATCAGATTTCGACGGAATTCAACACACTGAGCTACCCCCATTCTCCAGGTACTTCCCCAGTGACGGCCTAGAAACCGGCAGCCGTAATTTTTTGGCGCCGCAAATTTCCGTTAAGAACCTGTTCAAGTTTCAGCTCATGTCCGAGTAGCTGATTCCCCTGCACGCTGAAAGTCACTGGCGTGCCCACCATTGAATAGTCCGTATCGGGACCAAACCAGATGTCTTCACCGTACCACTGCTGACCGGAGGCAAACTTTACCCGGTAGGTCCCAGGGGGAACRCCGATTTCAACTTGTTCGCCGGCTCTCACGAAGACAGCCATAACGGCTACACCCGATTGCCAATCTGCGAGTCTGATGAAGTAGTTCACTCCGCGACCGGCCGTCACCTTGAACGGGGGCTGGTTGGTCGCAAACTGACGCCACGGTGGTGCTTTGTGTTCGCCGCTCGGCGGGAGTGGCTGCAAGTTTGCTGCCAGCGTTGCTTGCTGTTGTCGCGCAATTGCAGCCGCTTTTTCGTATTCGATGCCGGCCTGCAAGAGCCGAGCTTCCTCCGCATCTACGCTTCTCTTGTATTCGACAAACCACCAGGTACCAAGTGCCAGAGTGAGCACGGCCACTATCGCGCTTTGGGCGTAAAGCGCCGGACTCATCATCCCCACACCATTGCGTAGTTTGGCGATAGCCTCATCGGATCCCGCTGACTGGATGAGGTCATTCAGGTTTTCGCGCAGCTCCTTGAGCTGGTCTTCAACCTTGTAGCCAAGCTTGGCGCGCATCCTCGCAGCCCTTGAGTTGGGGTTCCTCACGCGTAGCGTTGCCGCATAAGCCTCTCGTGCGATAGCCAGCGCGAGCGTCCTATTGCCGGTGGAAAGGAAGTACCCGGCCTGATGCGCGAGGAGTTTGGCGTTCTGTTCGGAAAAGGCATTGGCACCGAAAAGGTTCTGATAAAGCGCGTCTAGGCTCCAAAAAAAACCATGCAAGCTCCACCACCCCGTTACAACGGTGATTCCAGTACTCTTTACGCCTTCGTACATTTCACAACGTGCGCAGTAGACCCCTTGAAAAGGCTGGCGAGTGGCGCCGACTACATAGGAGAACACTCGGAAAAAGACGCGATAACGCGGACTGGCAGTGAGACTGTTGCACCTGCTACACCGTACGGGCTCGTATGACGTCGTTCCAGTCGAGGCGCGTGTTGAAGAGCTAGAAGCCTCTTGTACCGTGGATGAAGCTGTCGAGAGTGCAGGTTCAACGGATGAAGCGTCATAAGCGGCCCTCTCCACAGGATCGGACAGCACGTCATAAGCCCTCTGTAGCTCTTGAAAACGCCTGGTCGCATCGAACCCCTCATTCCGGTCTGGATGTCGCTCCATTGCGAGAGCGCGGTAGGCCGCCTTGATGACTGATGCTGGCGCGGTTGGTGCAACGCCCAAACACGCGTAGTAACCCAAAGGATCTGTTGTCCCCATATTCACCCCCTCCTATCACAAGGATACCTGCCCACGACAAACGCGCTATTGGATTTTTCCCGGCTTGGGCCTTCCTTTTCGGGGTTTATTCAGCTATTCGACCTACTTTGCGATACGTTGACTAGCTATGGTTCAAACCCGAACCAATCGTGGGGATGTCGGCAACCTGGAAGCAGACGAACTATGCTGACGGTCGTTGAATGGAGCCTGTATTTACCGATCCCCTTTGATCTCCAGGCCTCACCTCAGGTCATTGGCACTGGCCGCATATGTCAGCTGGTAGCGGGCTGCCATCGAACCGGGCTGGGCACMGTGGCGCTCGATACCTTGGYCGAGCGCCTCCTGCTGCAGGGCATCCAGCGCCGACGTGTCATAGGCGACGGCGACCACGACCCAGTCGGCCGTCTTGTCCTTGCCGCCGCGAATCTGCTGCTCCTTTGTGCTGACGGCCTGGGGCGTCTCGGTGCGCAGTACGTGGAAAGCGGCGCCACCGGGCTTGCTGACAAATGCCACCGCAATTGCTGATAGGTGGYCCAGCAGTTCTGCATSCCGGCCTTCGGCGGGYGASAGSCGCAAGGTCARTGCATGACGGSCGATGCCGCCCCCYGYGCTGTGCAGCAGCCGGCACTGGCTTCGAACCATGTCCTGATGGTGCGGCATCATCTTGGTGGACCAGGGCGTCGGGTTGTTCAGGCGATCCCTGTAACCGGGCGATGTGAGTACTTCATAGTCCTCCAGCTCATACAGGACAAAGAAACCTTCTGCGTTGTCGACGCTGGACCAGCGTGAGCCGCGCAGAAATCCCTGGATGCCCATGCGCTCGGGAAAGTGCTCATGGGAATGCCAGTGTTCGAATTCTTCCCTGTGCTCTGTCGCCATGTTCCACCACATGGCGACGGCGGCTTGTCCCAAAAAGGCCATGGTGTTTACCGCCTCAGGCTCAGTAAGTGCCTGGCACAAAGATGCTGTTGTCCACCGACTTGATGTCGGTGCGCCCACAGAAAGCCATAGTCAGGTCCAGCTCCTTGTGGATGATCTGCAGCGCCTTGGTTACGCCTTCTTCGCCCATGGCGCCCAGGCCGTAGAGGAAGGCGCGGCCGATGTAGGTGCCCTTGGCACCCAGGGCGGTGGCTTTCAGCACATCCTGGCCGGAGCGTATGCCGCCGTCCATGTGCACCTCGATCTGGTTACCGACTGCCGCGACGATCTCGGGCAGGCAGGAAATGGAAGACATCGCGCCATCGAGCTGGCGGCCGCCGTGGTTGGAGACCACCAGCGCATCGGCGCCGGAATTGACGGCGAGCTTCGCGTCTTCAACGTCCTGGATGCCCTTGAGGATCAGCTTGCCGCCCCAGCGTTTTTTGATCCACTCCACGTCTCCCCAGTTGAGGGCCGGGTCGARCTGTTTGGCCGTCCACTCAGAGAGCGAGCCCATGTTCTCGACACCCTTGACGTGACCCACGATGTTGCCGAAGCCGTGGCGGCGGGTAGCGAGCATGCCCAGGCCCCAGCGCGGCTTGGTCATCAGGTTGAGGATGGTCGACAGCGTCGGCTTGGGCGGTGCGCTCAGGCCGTTTTTCAAATCCTTGTGGCGCTGGCCGAGGATCTGCAAATCGAGCGTGAGCACCAGTGCCGAGCAATTGGCTGCCTTGGCGCGGTCGATCAGACTTTCAATGAAAGCGCGGTCCTTCATCACGTAGAGCTGGAACCAGAAGGGGTGGCGGTCTGTGCCGGTGGCCACGTCTTCGATGGAACAGATGCTCATGGTCGAGAGCGTGAAGGGGATGCCGAATTTTTTGGCAGCGCGGGCGCCCAGGATTTCGCCATCAGCGTGCTGCATGCCTGTGAGGCCCGTGGGCGCGATGGCAACCGGCATGGCTACCGGCTGGCCGATCATCGTGGTCGCTGTGCTGCGGTTTTCCATGTTGACGGCCACGCGCTGGCGCAGCTTGATCTTCTGGAAGTCGCTTTCGTTGGCGCGGTAGGTGCTTTCCGTCCACGAGCCGGAGTCGGCGTAGTCGTAAAACATGCGGGGCACCCGCTTTTTGGCCAGGACGCGCAGGTCTTCGATGTTGGTGATCACGGGCATGGGGTCTCCAGACGACAGTTTTTTTGGGGAAGCTGCCGCCATGGTAGCGCCCGTGTTTGCGTTCTTGCGTGAATTCTGGTCCCGAGGCTTTGAAATTATTGATAAGCCACTGTCCCGCATAATCTGCGCCGGTGCGCCCCCGGGGGCGCTACCTCAACAAAAAGCGGCGACCAGGGCCTGTTCGCCAATACAAGGGAATTACTTATGCAACGCACTCTCTTCACACTGATTCCAGTCCTGACGCTCGCACTGCTGGCCGGATGTACCCGCATTGAAACCGGCGAAGTGGGCTTGCGCATCAACTTTGACAAAACCACAGACCCGACCGAGCGTCTGCCGGGCTCCTTTAACCAGACGCTGATCGGCGATATCCTGACCTTCAAGATTCAGGACGTGGCGGTGGCCGTGGACAACATGACCCCGCTGGCGTCCGACAACTCAACCGTCAAGGACTTTGACATGACGGTGGTCTATAACGTCAATCCGACGGCCGTTTCCGAGCTATGGACCACCAAAAACCGGACCTTCCATGGCCTGTCGGACAAAGGCGGCGACATCCTGCTGATGCAGAACTATGTGGCGATGAGCGCGCGCAATGCGGCTTACAAGGTGGCGCGCGAATATGAATCGCTCAAGATGGCCGACAACCGGCCGGCGATTGAGCAGAAAATCCGCGAAAACGTCATCAAGACGCTGACCGAGGAAAAGCTGGCGGACAAGATCACGGTTTCCCAGATCCAGGTACGTGCCATTACCCCCGCCGATGTGATTGTTCAGAGTGCCAACGAACTGGTGCGGGCGCAAAACGAGCTGAAAACCAAAGAGGTCGAGGTGCAGACCGCCAAAAAGGAGGCTGAGCGCATTGCTGCCTTGAACGCCAACGCGGGCGCGATTGGCTACATGAACGCCATGGCCAACCTGAAGATCGCCGAAGGCGTTGCCGCAGGCAAGGTGCATACCATTGTGGTGCCCTATGACTTCAAGGGCATCGTGAACGCAAAATGAGCCTGGGCCGGCGGCGCGCATCCCGCGCTGGCGGGGCTGAAATTATTTCCACACCCCCGCCGCCGCTGCCGCCGTCTCTTACCAGCTGCCGGACGACCCACCACCGCTGCTGGAGCCACCCGACGAACTCCGGCTGCTCGAGCTGGAGCTCGAACTGCTGCCCGACGAGCTGCTGCCATCCCGGTCATCGCGCCCACTGCTGCTGCCGGAACCCCCCGTGAAGAAGCCGAACAGCATCGCCAGCCCGAATGCCATGCCTGTCGGCATCCAGGATTCCCAGTCAGTTAGAAGCAGGTCTGGCGGGTTTTGAAACGCCACATACCCCACAACGCAGGCCACCAGGGCGCTGCGCACGCCAAACTCCACCAGGCTGCGTTTGTAGGCCGCGCGCATACCCATGGCGATCAGGCCGAGCAGTAAACAGCCTATACCGCCTCCCAGGGCGTAGAGCAGGCCCAAACCGAAGCGGTTGGCGCCCACCACGAAGGCAATGCCGACCATAGCGCTGATCGCCAGTGCGATACCACCCGTCACCAGGCGCACCGTGCGGGAACGGCCGCAGCCGAACCCCAGCGCAAACGCCAGCGGCACGGGGAAAGAGAGCAGGATGGCGCCGATGGCGGGACTCTTCAGGACAACCACCGCCACCGCCGGGACGGCCGCGACGACGCCGACCGTCACCGGCCACTTCCAGGTGCGGCGCGCCCGAACCACGCCCACGGCAAAACCCCACAGCAGTGCGGCAATAAAAGCCCAGCCAAAGGGCGTGATGCCACCGCGGCTCGCTTCCGGGGGGTCAATGTCGCCCCGCACCAGTGCGCCGATGTGGATGATGGCTGCCTCCAGTCCGCCCGCGTAGTCGTTGCGCTGAAAGCGCGGCTTCATGTCCTGGTCGATGATGCGGCCCGCCAGTACGTCGGGCACGATGCCCTCCAGGCCCTGGCCCACCTCGATGCGCATGCGCCTGTCTTCCAGGGCCACCAGGATCAGGATGCCTTCGTCGCGCTGGGTATCGCCGAGTTTCCACTTCTCGAACACGCGCGTGGCGTATTCCTCGATGGAGTCCTCACCCGTTGTCGGCAGCATGTACACGACGACTGCTGCGCGCGTGTCTGCTTCGATTGCCAGGATTTGTTCGTTCAGGGCCGCGACCTGGGCTGTGTTCAGCGTGCCGGTGGTGTCGAGCACGCGCGCGCTGTAAGGCGGAACCTGCACCCGGACGGCACCGGCGGGCGTGGCGATTTGCGCGGTATCGCTCGGTGTGGGTGCCTGGGCGGCATCGGACGGCACGTCTGTCTGTCCGGCACGCGCCTGTGCTGCCATGGCATCACCCGCCGCCAGCATGCACAGCGCCACCCACAGAACAACCAGCGTTCTATAGAGAAAACGCCGGGTTTCAGCCGCTGAAGGAAATAACGGGGCGCGTTGAAGGTGAAGCATGGAAGGTTTGGGATAGAGCACGGCCGGTACAGCGTTGTCGGATGCCGGCGCCGGAAAGATCAACGTGCCGCAGTCGCGCTGCCGCGCACGCTGGCTTCGCGCACACCGGCACCGCGCACTTCGAGCCGTATCTCGTCGGCCACCTTGCCGCCGGCATCGACCAGTTGCACCACATGCCGGCCCGGCCAGGGCATCCACTGCGCTTGGGCCCCGCGCGCAAACTCCTTGCCGTCCATCAGCCAGCGCGTGCCGCGGCCTTCGGCGCTGAAGCTGACGCGCTGGTGTTTCGGCGGGATGTCCGGGTCCAGGGCAATGATGGTGCCGGAGGCAGGGGCGGTGATGCGGGGCGGGGCGTCGGGTTCGGCAACCGGTTTTCTCAAGCCATTTCGTGCTGTAGCCCTTTCAGATCGGGCGCTACCAGCTCCTGAATTCATAGCAAAAACGGTTTGCTCCGTGCCTTTCAGGAACCATTCGTTGCGGGCTGCTTCGAGCGGCGTGCCGCCCTGGTTGCCAAACCGGGTCTGGCTTTGCACCAGGCCGGCGGGCGGCAACGGCGCGCGGCTGGGTTCGGTTTTATGCAGGTAATTCATCACCGCCGCCCAGATGGGGGCGGCGCCCGTGGTGCCGCTCACGTCCCACATGGGCGCGCCGCTGGCATTGCCCACCCACACGCCCACGGTGTAGCGCTGCGAGAAGCCCATGGCCCAGTTGTCGCGCATGTCCTTGCTGGTACCGGTTTTCACGGCGCTCCAGAAGCGGGTGGCCAGGATGCTGTCGGTGCCGAAGGTGCGGGCGCGCGCCATCGGGTCGGCCATGATGTCGGTGGCGATAAAGGCCGCGCGTGCATCCAGCGCGGGCTTGAAGACCGGTTTGGGGTTTCTCGCCAGCGAAGTCGCGCTGTAGCGACCGCCGTTGGCCAGCGTGCGGTAGGCATTGGTGAGGGACAGCAAAGACACCTCGCTGCTGCCCAGCGCCAGGCTGTAGCCGTAATAGTCACCCGACTCCTTGAGCGGCAGGCCCACGGCTTWGAGCTGTTTGTGAAAGGCATCGGGCGTCACCATCACCAGCGTACGCACGGCCGGCACGTTCAGCGACGCACCGAGTGCGGTGCGGGCCGATACCAGGCCCTTGAACTGGCGGTCGTAGTTTTGCGGAATGTAGAGCCCGCCCGCGGTCTGGATCTGCGAGGACGAATCTTCGAGCAGCGACGCTGCGGTGATGCGGCGCTCGGCAATGGCCTCTGCATACAAAAACGGCTTGAGCGTGGAGCCCGGCTGGCGCAGTGCCATCACACCGTCGACTTCGGCGGCGCCGCTCAGTTCGCCCGACGAACCTACCCAGGCCAGCACCTCGCCGGTGGCGTTGTCCAGCACGACAATGGCGCCGTCTTCGACGTGGCGGCCGCGCAGCTCGCGCAGCTGCTGGGTCAGGGTCTGCACGGCAAAACGTTGCAGCGGCGCGCGTGCGGTAGAAACCAGCGTGCGGGGCACGCCCGTACGCCCGGGGGTATCGGCCTGGGCCGCGAGCAGCCGGCGCGCCAGGTGCGGCGCCACGCCTTCACTCGGATCAAACGCCTTGCGCTGCAGCGCGGCAGTGGCAAGCAGGTCCAGACCCTCGCAGTCG
>NZ_JBFUAZ010000057.1:0-12146 GCF_056406035.1 Polaromonas sp. P1_E1_2
GGTGGCGGCCATGCCGGCACCGAGGCCGCGCTGGCTTCCGCACGCATGGGCTGCAAGACTTTGCTGCTGACCCACAACATCGAGACCCTGGGGCAGATGAGCTGCAACCCGTCCATCGGCGGGATCGGCAAGGGCCACCTGGTCAAGGAGGTGGACGCCATGGGTGGTGCGATGGCGCTGGCCACCGACGAAGGCGGCATCCAGTTCCGCATCCTGAACAGCTCCAAGGGCCCGGCCGTGCGCGCCACCCGCGCGCAGGCCGACCGCATTCTGTACAAGGCGGCGATTCGCCGCAAGCTTGAGAACCAGCCCAACCTGTGGCTCTTCCAGCAGGCGGTCGACGACCTGATGGTCGAGGGCGACCGGGTTGTCGGGGCGGTGACGCAGGTCGGCATTCGCTTTCGTTCGCGCACGGTGGTGCTGACAGCCGGCACTTTCCTGGACGGCAAGATCCATGTGGGGCTCAATAACTATTCGGCGGGCAGGGCGGGCGACCCGCCGGCGGTATCGCTTTCGGCCCGGCTCAAGGAACTCAAGCTGCCGCAAGGCCGGCTCAAAACCGGCACACCCCCGCGCATCGACGGCCGCACCATCGACTTCAGCAAATGCACCGAACAACCCGGCGACGGCATGCCGGGCGGTACTGAAGGCCCGGTGCCGGTGTTCAGCTTTATGGGTGGTGGCATAGCCCATCCGCGGCAGATGCCGTGCTGGATTACCCACACCAACGAGCGAACCCACGAGATCATCCGATCCGGTTTTGACCGCAGCCCCATGTTCACCGGCAAGATCGACGGCGTCGGTCCGCGCTATTGCCCCAGCGTGGAAGACAAGATCAACCGCTTCGCCGACAAGGACAGCCACCAGATTTTCCTGGAACCGGAAGGCCTGACCACGCACGAGATCTATCCCAACGGCATCTCGACCAGCCTGCCTTTTGACATCCAGTACGACCTGGTCCGATCCATGGCGGGGATGGAAAACGCCCATATCCTGCGGCCCGGTTACGCCATCGAGTACGACTACTTTGACCCGCGGGCGCTGAAATCCAGCTTTGAAACCCGGGCGATTGGCGGTCTGTTCTTTGCCGGCCAGATCAACGGCACCACCGGGTACGAAGAGGCGGCGGCCCAGGGCATGTTCGCCGGTATCAACGCTGCGTTGCAGTGTCAGGAGAAGGAAGCCTGGTTGCCGCGGCGCGACGAAGCCTACCTGGGCGTACTGGTTGACGACCTGATCACCAAGGGCGTGACTGAGCCTTACCGCATGTTCACCAGCCGGGCCGAGTTCCGCCTGATGCTGCGCGAGGACAACGCCGACATGCGCCTGACCGAAAAAGGCCGGGAACTGGGTCTGGTAGACGACGCCCGTTGGGATGCCTTCAACCGCAAGCGCGACACTGTTTCACGTGAAACAGCCCGGCTTCGGGCAATCTGGGTCAATCCCAACAACCTGCCGGTGGCTGAAGCCGAGCGGGTTCTGGGTAAATCCATCGAACGGGAGTACAACCTGCTGGACCTGCTGCGTCGCCCGGATGTGAACTATGCCGGACTGATGTCGCTGGAAGAGGGCAAGTACGCCAACCCCGAACTGGCAGCCGAAGCGGCAGYCAGCGACGACATGGCCAAAAGCGTGATCGAACAGATCGAGATCACGGCCAAGTACGCCGGGTATATCGACCTGCAAAAGACTGAAGTCGAGCGGGCATCACACTACGAAAACCTCAAGCTGCCCGCCGACCTGGATTACCTGCAGGTGTCGGCGCTGAGCTTTGAGGCGCGCCAGACTCTGGCCAAACACCGCCCCGAAACGTTAGGCTTGGCCTCCCGGATCTCCGGCATCACGCCTGCCACCATCTCCTTGCTGTTGGTGCACCTGAAGAAAAACCTCTGGAAAAACACGACGCCACTCCAGGCGGCCGGGGCTTCCACCGAAAAAGCCCAGGCCTGATGCGCGGCGGTGAACAGGATTTGCGCGCCGGCCTCAAGGCGCTGCAGCTGGATTTGACCGATGCGCAAGTCGGCCAGCTGCTGGATTACCAGGACCTGATCGGCAAATGGACCAAGGTTTACAACCTCACGGCCGTGCGTGATCCGGCGGAAATGCTGACCCACCATTTGCTGGACAGCCTGGCGGCGGTGCTTCCGCTGAAGCGGCATTTGCAGAAAGCCGGACTGGAGGAGGGCGCCAAGTTGCTGGACGTGGGTTCCGGTGCAGGCCTGCCGGGCGTCGTCGTCGCGATTTGCTGCCCCAACGTAGCGGTGACTTGCGTGGATACGGTGGCCAAAAAAGCCGCGTTTATCAAGCAAGCGGCGCTGGCTTTGAAGCTGCCCAACCTCTCCGGCCTGCACGCCCGGGTCGAAACCATCACCACCTCTTTTGATGTGATTTGCTCCCGGGCCTTTGCGTCCTTGGTCGATTTCACCAACTGGTCGACCGACGCGCTGGCACCGCAAGGTGTGTGGATGGCCATGAAGGGCAAGCACCCGGCCGACGAAATTGCCGCCCTGCCAGCCGGCGCTGAAGTGTTTCACGTGGAACAACTGCAGGTTCCGGGGCTGGATGCTGAGCGCTGCATTGTCTGGATGCAGGCGAAAGCCGCCGCCAGCCCGGCCTGAAAACCGGGGCCGAGCGCCTCGGCCCGTTGTTCGGGCACAAAAAGAACCCTTCGCGAATGCCAAATCGGCCTTGATCGGGCCAGTTTGGCATTTCTGCGGCACACCCCTGTCGTAAACTCACAGCCTCACTTCTCTCTACTTTCTGGAGAACCTCCATGTTGGGCTCATTCGTTGGCATCGCCGACTACGGCGCTTTTGTCGTCGCCATCATTGTGTTTTTGCTGATTCCCGGCCCGGGCAACCTGGCGCTGATCACCTCGACCAGCAAGGGCGGCATCGCGGGCGGCCTGGGTGCGACTTTCGGCGTGATTGCTGGCGACCAGGTTTTGCTCTGGGCGGCGGTCGCGGGGGTGTCGGCCATCATGGCGGCTTACCCGACGGCTTTTCATATCGTCCAGTGGGCGGGTGCGGTTTACCTGGCCTGGCTGGGCATCAAGATGCTGATGGCCAAGCCCGGCGACGCGCCCTTGCTCAATATCAAGCCGCGCCACTACTTTCAGCAGGCGATGATGATCACCTTGCTGAACCCCAAGGCCATCGTGTTCTATATGGCTTTCTTCCCGCTGTTTGTCGATCCGGCCCTGCACCAGGGCCTGAAGACTTTCGCCGTGATGGCGGCCACGATTGCGGCCCTGACTTTCTTGTATGGCCTGACCTCGGTCATGATCACCTATCACCTGGCGGAGCGCATACGCGCCAACCCGAAAATCACGGCGGTCCTCAACAAGCTGGCCGGCGTTTTCCTGATCGGCTTCGGCCTCAAGCTCGCGGTCTCCAAATAAGCCGCCATCGCATTTCGCATCCTCTCTCGAACAAAAACTAAAAGCACACATGGCCAAAATATTCTGCGTAGCCAACCAAAAGGGTGGGGTAGGGAAGACAACAACGACGGTGAACCTGGCCGCGGGCCTGGCCAAAGTCGGCCAGCGTGTGCTGATGATCGACCTGGATCCGCAGGGCAATGCCACCATGGGTTCGGGCGTCGACAAACGCAAGCTGGAAATGACGGTGTACGACGTGCTGCTGGAATCGGCTTCGGTGGTCGAGGCGCGCGTGCACAGTGAAAAGTGCGGCTACGACGTGTTGGGCGCGAATCGCGAACTGGCCGGCGCCGAGGTCGAACTGGTGGATGTCGAGCGCCGCGAAAAGCGCCTCAAGCTGGCGCTGGCCGAGGTCGACAGCCAGTACGACTTCGTGCTGATCGACTGCCCGCCGTCGCTCAGCATGCTGACGCTCAACGGCCTGTGTTGCGCACACGGCGTGATCGTGCCGATGCAGTGTGAATACTTTGCGCTCGAAGGCCTGACCGATCTCGTCAACACCATCAAGCAGGTGCACGCCAACCTCAACAAAGACCTGCAGATCATCGGCCTCTTGCGCGTAATGTTCGACCCACGCATCACATTGCAGCAGCAGGTGAGCGACCAGCTCAAGGAACACTTTTCCGACAAGGTGTTCAACACGGTGATCCCGCGCAACGTGCGCCTGGCCGAAGCACCCAGCTACGGCCTGCCCGGCGTGGTGTTTGACCCGGCCTCCAGGGGCGCGCAGGCTTTCGTCACGTTTGCCGAAGAAATGGTGGACCGCATCAAGGCAATGTGACCGCGCCAGGGTGCAGTTTTATATGCCAATAGTGCCTGTGGCCCAATGGGGGCTTGCGCCAGCAGCTATAAAAATCATAGCAAACAATCTTCTTTCGACATGAAACCCGACAACGTCCTCATTCTTCCCGGCTGGAAAAACAGCGGCCCCGGCCATTGGCAAACGCTGTGGGAGGAGGCCGACGGCTACACCCGCGTGGAGCAGCACAGCTGGATGCACCCGCTGCGCGGCGACTGGACGGCGCGCCTGGAAGAGGTGCTACTGTCCTGCGACGAACCAGCGGTGCTGGTGGCGCACAGCCTGGGCTGCATGCTGGTGGCGGCCTGGGCCAGCCACTCCAGGAACATTCACCGCGTCAAAGCCGCGCTGCTGGTGGCTCCACCCGACATTGACCGCGAGGACGTGCGCGAGCTGCTGCCCAGCTGGTCGCCAGCGCCGCTGAACAAACTGCCGTTTGAGAGCGCGCTGTTTGCCAGCAGTGACGATCCTTTCTGCGCGATCCAGCGGGCGCGGCAATTCGCGGCCGCGTGGGGCTCTACCTTTGTGGACGCCGGACCTTGCGGGCACCTGAATGCCGAGAGCGGCCTGGGCGGCTGGCCCGAAGCGTACCTGCGGCTGCTGCAGCTCAAGGAGCTGACTTCACCGGCCATTGAACCTTCACCCGGCATCACCCCTGGCCCATGACCTCATTTTTTTACCAACGCGCGCGCTACCTGCAACTCGCCCTGATAGTGCTGGCGATATGGGCGAGTGGTTCTCTGCATGCCGAGCCGGATGAAGAGCTGCTTGGAAAATCGCAAAATTATCCGCTGGGCAACGTGAACAACTGGCAGCTCAACCCTTACCGCGTTGGCTCCTGGTCAGCGCTCGACAAAGTGCCCGGGGTGCGGACCCGCGTGGTCGGGCACCCGGCCGAGGCCAGCCCCTTGCCGCGCGCAGCCAGCCCGGCGGCGGTCAGCTACCGCTACAAAAACACGAACTACACGCTGGCCGACTACCTGGACCGCCAGCGCGCCACCGGCCTGCTGATCCTGAAAAACGGCGAGATCATCGCCGAGCACTACCGCTACGGCCGCAAGGATGACGCGCGCTTTTTGTCCTTCTCCATGGCCAAGAGCGTGACCTCGCTGCTGGTCGGCAAGGCGCTCTCGCTGGGGCTGATCGCTTCGCTTGACGACCCCGCCGAGAAATACGCCAAAGACCTTGCCGGCAGCCCCTATGGCGCCACCACAATTCGCCAGCTGCTGCGCATGAGTTCGGGCCTGACGTTTACCGAACGCTATGACGGCAAGGACGATATTGCCCGGCTCGCCCGCGCTTCTGCCGGAACGCCGGGCGCCGGCATGCCGCTGGATGTGCTCAAGTCCATCACTGACCGGCATTCGCCGGCCGGTGAAAAATTCGTTTATGCCGGCTCCGAGACCGACGTGTTGGGCCGCGTGGTGGTGGCCGCCATCGGCAAGAACATGTCCGAGCTCACCACCGAGTGGCTGTGGAAGCCCATGGGCGCCGAACATGATGCCTTCTGGCGCATCTCCGCCGACGGGCAGGAGCAATCCTACGGCGCCTTCAACGCCACCCTGCGCGACTGGGCGCGGCTGGGCCAGTTGCTGGCCAATGACGGCCGTGCCATCGACAAGGCGACCGGCAAACCCGGCGCATTGCAGGTCTTGCCGCTGGACTACCTGCTGGACGCCACGGATCCGGCGCGCCAGCCGCCTGCGTTCAAGCCGCGCAAGGCCACGCCTTACTTTGGTTATGGCTACCAGTTCTGGCTCATGCCGCTGCGGGCACGCACTTTTGCCATGCAGGGCATCCACGGCCAGACGGTGTATGTGCAGCCGTCCACCGGCATTGTGATGGTGCTCACCTCGGTGTGGGAACAGGCCAGCGGCAAACAGGATGCACAACCTTATGAAGAGCGCGACGCCCTCTGGCGCGGCGTGCTGCAATCTCTGGGCGGGGACCTCACGCCCGGCTCGCAATGACGAATTGAAAGAAAGATAAAACCATGGTCACCAAAAAACCCAAAGGCCTGGGCCGCGGGCTCGAAGCACTGCTCGGCCCCAAGGTCAGCGAAAGCGCGACGGACGCGGAGAACGCCAGCAGCACAGCCAACAGCCCGGGCCTGCCGGCCTCGCTGCGCCTCAGTGACATGGTCGCCGGCCAGTACCAGCCGCGCACCCGCATGGACGAAGGCGCGCTCTACGAGCTGGCCGAGTCCATCAAGGTGCAGGGCATCATGCAGCCCATCCTGGTCCGCCGGCTGACCAGCGGCGCCAACGACGGCAAGTACGAAATCATCGCCGGCGAACGGCGCTTTCGTGCGGCCAGGCTGGCCGGGCTGGACGAGGTGCCGGTGCTGGTGCGCGACGTGCCCGACGAGTCGGCCGCCGCGATGTCGCTGATCGAAAACATCCAGCGCGAAGACCTCAACCCACTCGAAGAGGCCCACGGCCTGCAGCGCCTGGTCAAGGAATTCGGCCTCACGCACGAGCTCGCCGCGCAGGCCGTCGGCCGCTCGCGCAGCGCTGCTTCCAACCTGCTGCGGCTTTTGAATTTGGCTGATCCGGTGCAAACGATGCTGATGGCGGGCGACCTGGACATGGGCCATGCGCGGGCCTTGCTGGGCCTGGACCGTGCCGCGCAGATCACCGCGGCCAACCAGATCTCGGCCAAAAAAATGTCGGTGCGCGAGGCCGAAAGCCTGGTCAAAAAACTCAGCGCCGAGTTTTCGCTAAAGCCGCAAAAAGCCACCAAGGAAAAGTCCCGCGACACACGCCGTGTGGAAGAAGAACTCGCCGACCTGCTGATGGCCAATGTGGAAGTGCGCATCAAAAAGCAGGTCAAGCGCAACGGCCGGCGCGAAGACATGGGCGAGGTGGCCATCCAGTTCGCTTCGATGGACGAGCTCAACGGATTGATCGAGCGCTTGCGCGGCAACAAGTAGACTGTTTGGGTTATTTTTCGCCGGTGAATCGGTCGGTGATACTCAAGATGTGAACTAATTCACGACTTTTGTGACTCTTACACGGCTTTCTCCAGAAAGCGGGTGACGGCTGGCGCCCACATGCTTATTGTTACTACATGTAATTATTTGTGTGTTTGCGTATGAATTACCTGGCGAACCGTTCTTTCCGCAGCGCTCACCTGGCCCGGTTCGGCGTTACCACCGTCTCGGACATAACAGACTGGTTCAAGCCAGGCTGGCGAGAGGGGTTTGCCGGCCTTGGCGCCTGCGCCACCCTTGCGGTGGTGATGGCCCTGGCGCCTCAGGCCGCAAAGGCGCAGCAAACCATTGAGCGCGTCAAGCTCACGGACAACGACCTCAGCTGCCAGCAGATGTACGCCGAGGCGCAGCAGATGGACACCACCATGGCCCTGGCTGGCCCGGGCCTGCCGGTTCTCAGCGCAGCGCCCGCGGCCGCCATGCCCGGTGGCGCGCTCACGCTGGCGCAAATGCATGCGCCGACCGCCGCGCTGGCCACGCAGCAAGGGCTATCGGCCCAGTACCAGCAGCAAATCGCCAACAACATGGCAGCGGCCCAGCAAAACGGGCGCAATTCCGCCGCGCCATCGCCCGCGCAGCCCAGCGGCATCGCCGGTGCGCTGGGCGCAGGGATGCTGGGCTCCTTGCTGGCGGGCACCGGTGCCGCAGCTGCAGTATCCGCCACGGCGCCGGCTCAGGGGGCTGGTGGCGGCCTGGGGGTCCAGGCCAGGGCGCGCAAAGACCACCTGACTGGTTTGTTCCTGTCCAGGGGCTGCAAGCTCTCGGAAGTGCAGAAGTAGCCCCGAAATTTTTTACCCGCGTTTTCCCCCAACCTCCATCAACCTTACCCATTGCAGGACCGGTCATGAAACAACACTCCCTTGCCGCCGCACTGGCGCTTTTCCTGGTGGCTGCCGCCGCATCTGCGCAAACCATCGAGCGCGTAAAGATGACGGACAACGACCTCTCGTGTCAGCAGATCTATGGCGAGATCGGACAGATGGACAGCGTGGTCACGCGCGCCGCCCAGTACACCGCGGCACCGGCCGCTGTAGCCCCCGCAGATGCAGGGAGTCAGGTAGCAGGAGCGGTGGTGCAAACTGCACTGGCCTCCGCAGCGGCCAATGCAGCGGCGCAGAACGCCGGCGGCTTTGGCGGATTCGGCGGCGGCCTGGGCGGCATGTTTGGCGGCATCGTGCAGCAGCTGGCAGGCAATACGGCCCAACAGGCCGCCAATAACGGCGTCGCCCAGCAGCAGGCCGCAACCGCGCAGCAACAGGCCGTTGCATTGCAGGGCCAACAGGCACAGGGCCGCAAGGAACATCTCACCAGCATGTTCCTGGCCAAGGGCTGCAAGATGAGTGATATCCAGAAGTAATTGAGCCCCCACGGTCGCTCACTKCGTGTAGCTCCCGAGGCCTTGCAGGCCGCGGCTCGCGAGACGCTTCGCCTCTGTCGCCCGTCCAAGCCTGYGCAGGCAGGCTTGGAGCCGCGGGCTCCAGCCCCTCCGGGGCCGCCCGCCTGCGGCCCGGCAAAGCCGAAAATTGGCACACCCCTATCGGGCTCACTGCGTGTAGCCCTTTTCCTCTTGCAGGGGACGGTGCCTGCGGCCCGGCAAAGCCGGTTCCGCGGCTCATGCTGGCTCGAAGATTCAGGGCGTATTCAGTGGGGGTATTCACCAGTGGGGGCCGAGGGTCCGGCTTCGCCGGCCCAAGGCGCCGCCCCCTCGAGGGGGGAACGGGCTACACGAAGTGAGCCCGGACGGGGGTGGTTATAGATCGCACTGCAAACGCGCAGTAGAGCTCGCTTCACAGCGAGAAAATCTTGCCCGGGTTCATGATGTTCTTCGGGTCGAGCGCACGCTTGATGGTGCGCATCATGTCGACCGCGCCGTCACCGGCTTCGGTTACCAGGAAATCCATCTTGTGCAGGCCAACGCCATGCTCGCCCGTGCAGGTGCCTTCAAGCGCCAGCGCGCGGGTGACCAGCTTGTGGTTCAGTGCTTCGGCTACTTCGCGCTCCTTGGGAATCGTCGGGTCGATCAAATAGCCGAAGTGGAAATTGCCGTCGCCCACATGGCCGACGAGGAAATAAGGAATGCCGCTGGCATCGACTTCGGCCACCGACTCCAGCAGGCAATCGGCCAGGCGCGAAATCGGCACGCAGGTGTCGGTGGAAATCGCGCGGCAGCCGGGCCGCGACTGGATGGCCGCGAAGTAGGCGTTGTGACGGGCGGTCCAGAGGCGCGTGCGCTCTTCCGGCGTGCTGGCCCATTCAAACGCGTTGCCGCCGTGGCCGCTGGCGAGCTCCTGCACCAGCTCGGCCTGCTCTTTCACGCTGGCGGGTGAGCCGTGAAACTCCATCAGCAGCATGGGCTCTTCGCGCAGCGTGAGCTTGGAGTGTGCATTGACCATGCGCACCGTGTTGTGGTCGATCAGCTCGACGCGCGCAATCGGAACCCCCAGCTGGATGATCTCGATGGTGGTGCGCACGGCAGCTTCGATGCTCGGAAAGGAGCACACCGCAGCGGAGATGGCTTCAGGCAGGGGGTACAGCCTGACGGTGACTTCGGTGATCACGCCCAGCGTGCCTTCGCTGCCCACCATCAGGCGCGTGAGGTCGTAGCCCGCCGATGATTTCTTGGCGCGCGTGCCGGTGCGGATGACGCTGCCGTCTGCGGTGACGACTTCCAGTGCCAGCACGTTCTCGCGCATGGTGCCGTAGCGCACCGCATTCGTGCCGCTGGCGCGCGTGGCGCTCATGCCGCCCAGGGTCGCGTCGGCGCCTGGGTCGATGGGGAAGAAGAGGCCCGTGCTTTTGACCTCTTCATTGAGCTGCTTGCGCGTCACGCCCGCCTGCACGGTAACGGTCAGGTCTTCGGCATTGATGGACAGCACCTTGTTCATGCGGCTCACGTCGATGCTGATGCCGCCCTGCACGGCCAGCAGATGGCCTTCAAGCGACGTGCCCACACCAAAGGGGATCACGGGCACGTTGAACTGGGCGGCGAGCTTGACCGCATCTGCCACGTCCTGCGTGCTTTCGGCAAACACCACGGCCGAAGGCGGCGGTGCGGCAAAGGAGGATTCGTCGCGGCCATGCTGCTCGCGCACTACCAGGGCGGTTGAGCAGCGCTCGGCAAAGCGGGCTTTMAGCGCGTCAATCAGCGCGGCAGGAGTTTCGCGCTGGCAGATTTCGGGAAGCAGGTGCGTGGGCAGGGGGGCGTTCATGGTGTCTCCGGGTCGGTGGCACAGTTTACGACGTGCGCGCCGTTTGCGCCAACGAGGCCGGAGGCCCAGCCATGACCGCTGGAGCGCCCGCATGAAGCGGGGGAGACAAAGCAGGCCGCCCCCTCAAGGGGCCATCAGGGACTGTCAGGAGCCGGTGGCCGCCTTGGTGAGCTCGGCCAGCGAGATAAAGGTGTCGTGGTTGGTATCGATCTGCTCGAAACGCTGTGCCACGGCCGGCAGGTGCTCGGCTTCCTGGCGATCAAGCTTGCCGTCCTTGTTGGTATCCGCACGGCCGAAAGCCGCCTCGACGTCCTTGCTGGTGGTGCGGTTTTGCGGTACGGCGCCCGGCGTGCCGGAAGGCGCCATCTGGGAGGGCGGGCTGGTGGGGCTTGCAGGTGAGGGAGGAGCGGTTTGGGCCCGCACGGCGCCAGCAGCGCCCATAGCCAGTGCCGCCACCAAAAGCACGCTGCGCAACTCGAAGCCGGGAATAGAATGTTTTGGATGCTGTGTTGCTGTCGTGTGCATGGTCATGCGAAGAGTCTTTCAAAGAGTGGACAAGCAGCCATTGCAACCCAGCCTGCCCGTTGCGGCCAGCAGTTTTGCAGGGTGTTTCCTCACTCACATGATGGCGTACGACGACACATTTTCTTGCCCGGCGTAACGCTTGGGCTTCATGCACTTTCACCGCGCTTCACCGCGTCTCAGACCATGGCCAACAGACTCTCACAGATCGCAACGCGCACCGGCGATAACGGCACCACCGGCCTGGGCGATAACACGCGTGTGTCCAAGGACAGCCTGCGTGTGCATGCCATGGGCGATGTCGATGAATTGAACTCGCACATTGGTGTGTTGTTGTGCGAAGAGCTGCCCCCGGGCGTGCGCGACCTGCTGGTGGAGGTGCAGCACCAGCTCTTCAACCTGGGCGGCGAACTCTCCATTCCCGGCTTTGAACTGCTCAAGCCCGAAGCCGTGGCGCTGCTGGACGACGCACTGGGCGAACACAACGCGAAACTGCCGCGCCTGGCGGAATTTATCTTGCCGGCGGGCTCGCGTGCCGCGTCGCTTGCGCATGTGTGCCGCACGGTGGCGCGCCGTGCCGAACGATCGGTGGTCGCGCTGGGTGCGGTCGAACCGGTCAAGGAGTCGCCGCGCCACTACCTCAACCGCCTGAGCGATCTGCTCTTCGTTCTGTCGCGCGTGCTCAACCGCATGAATGGCGGTGACGACGTGTACTGGAAGAGCGAACGCATGGCACAGGCCGCCGGTACGAAATAACAACAACGGCCAGCGCGGTGTTCCCGCGTGAACTGCAGCCATGCCGGCCAGCCGTTGTCTGTAAACAGGTCCCGTTCGGGTGCGGTTGGAGTCGGCGGTTTTGCTATCAATAAGATAGCTAATTGCGCGCGATCATCAAGCGTTGCAGCACTAAAACACCTCGATCTCAAGTTGCCGTCGGGTTCTGGCCAAAAAAATGGCGCTTCTAGACCCGCGTCAGCATGTGCGCCGGTAGCCAGCCGGAGAAGGCGGGCAGCAGCGCATTGATGCGCCGCGCTGCCTCTTCCTGATAGAACTGGCGGGCTATCAGCTGGAATATCTCTCCCCGCAGCTGCCAAAGGTGCTGTGCGGTGTGCGCCTCGTCGATACGCCAGCGCATGCGTTCGCACATGGGCCCCTCGCACCGTTGCAGCGCATCGTGGAGCTGAT
>NZ_JBFUAZ010000058.1:0-12110 GCF_056406035.1 Polaromonas sp. P1_E1_2
GGCCGACACCTCGGTGTGCCCCCGCTGCGGCGCCGGCCTGCGCTGCGGCATGGCGGCAGGAGATGCTGAATGCTGGTGCGTGCAACTGCCGCACATCATGCCCGTACCCTCCGAACGAACTCCGCAACCGGAAGGCAGCGCATTGTCGTGCTTCTGCCCCGCCTGCCTTAAACAAATCACCGATGAACGCACCCGACTTTCCACCCCTCCTCCTGCCCGCGATTGAGCCGACTGCCGACCTCCCGCTGGAGGCCAGGCTGCGGCACAAGATCGACCACAAGACCAAGCCGCAGGGCGCGCTCGGCCTGCTCGAAAGTGTGGCGCTACAGCTGGGCCTGATCCAGCAGAGCGAGAACGTCACGCTGCAAGCTCCCCAAATGGTGGTTTTCGCGGCCGACCACGGCATCGCCGCCGAAGGCGTTTCGGCCTTTCCGCAGGATGTCACGGTGCAGATGGTCGGCAACATGCTGGCCGGCGGCGCCGCCATCAACGTCTTCGCGCGCCAGCACGGCTTTGCCCTGCACGTAGTGGATGCCGGCGTGGCGGCGGACTTGCCCGCGCACCCGCAGCTGCTGCAGTGCAAGATCGCCCACGGCACCCAAAACATCTGCAGCGGGCCCGCGATGTCGCAACTGCAAACCCACACCGCACTCACCGCGGGCATGGACATCCTGCAATCGCTGCCCGGCAACGTGGTGGCGTTTGGCGAAATGGGCATTGCCAACACCTCGCCTGCCGCCCTGCTGCTGGCACGCCTTGCCGGCATCAGCATCGACGAAGCCACCGGTCGCGGCACCGGCCTGGACGACCAGCAACTGCAACGCAAGCGCGCCGTGCTGGCGCGCGCGCTGGCAGGCCACGCCGGCGCAACGCAGCCTCTGGATGCATTGGCCGCCCTGGGCGGTTTTGAAATCGCCATGATGGCCGGCGCCATGTTGCAGGCCGCCAGCGAGCGCCGCGTGGTGCTGGTCGACGGCTTTATCGCCGGGGCGGCAGCACTGGTGGCCCGCTCGCTCGCTCCCGCGGTGCAGAACTACATGGTGTTTTGCCACCGTTCCGACGAGCACGGCCATCGCCTGCTGTTGGCGCACCTGAAAGCCCAACCGCTATTGGAGCTGGGCCTTCGCCTCGGCGAAGGTACGGGCGCGCTGTTGGCCTGGCCCCTGGTGCAATCTGCAGCCGGCTTTCTCAATGAAATGGCGAGCTTTGACTCCGCCGGCGTGAGCGGGCGGGAAGACGCATAAACCATCATGGGCCTCGCATGACATCCATCACCCTGTTTGTCCGCGAGTTCCTGCTCGCCGTCCAGTTCTTCACGCGCATCCCCATCACGGGGCGTCTGGCGGCCTGGGTGGGCTACAGCCCCGAGTTGCTGCGCGCCAGCGCCGGCCACTTCCCCGGCGTCGGCATTCTGGTGGGCCTGTTTGCCGCTGCCGTGTACGCGCTGTTTCAGGCAGTTCTGCCCGACACCACGTTCTCGCCGCTGGTGGCCGCGGCGTTTTCCACCGCCGCCACCGTGCTGCTGACGGGCGGCTTCCACGAAGACGGCCTTGCCGATGTAGCCGACGGCCTGGGCGGCAGCCACGACAAGGGCCGCGCACTCGAAATCATGAAGGATTCGCGCGTGGGTGCCTTTGGCGCCATGGCGCTGGTGCTCGCCTTGCTGTGCAAGGTCTCGCTGTTGGCCATCCTCGGCTCGGTCGAAGGCGCGCCCGCCGGCTGGGGTGACTGGGAAGAGGCGCCCTTTGGCAGCTGGTATGCCTGTGCCGCGCTATGCACAGGCCACATCATGTCGCGCGGCCTGCCGCTGCTGCTGATTTACCTGCTGCCACACGTGGGCGACACCGCCCTGTCCAAATCCAAGCCTCTGGCCGACCAGATCTCCCCCGGCAGCCTGCTGGTGGGGTTTTCCTGGTGCCTCGCCGCGCTGGCCCTGGCTACCTTCGTGCTTGACGTCATGAACCTCATCGTGGCCTGCAGCTTCGCCGTGCTGGCGTTGCTGTGGATGGGCCGCTTCTTCAAGCGCAGGCTGCAAGGATTCACCGGCGATTGCCTGGGTGCCACCCAGCAGGTTTGCGAAATCGCTTTTTACCTGGGCCTGGCCATCAGTCTATGACCATGRCTGCCGCTGTTGCCACAGCACGTCCAGGACATGCTGCGTCGCCTGCTCCACCGGGCCCATCCGGTGCGCAACCCCCAGCGACCGCCACAGCGCGGGGCGCAACGGAAGCATGCGGATGCGCGGGTCAAGCGGCGTGGTGGATGATGCCTCGTGCGGCAGCAGCGTGGCGCCGTAACCGGCGGCCACCAGACTCTTGATGGCGTCGTTGTAGTTGAGCTGGATGCGCGCCTTGGGGTGCTCCCCCGCCAGCGCGAACCACTCAGCGGTCAACCGCGACAGGCTGGTGCCCAAATCGTTAAGAATCAAGGGCTGAGCCGCCAACCACTTCGGCGTAACACGCTGGGGTACAGCCCAGGGCGACGGCACGAAGGCCATCATCGGATCCCGACGCCAGGGCTGCACCTTCACCCCTTGCACCGTCGCCTGCGGCAGCGCCACCAGGCCCACGTCGAGCGATCCATTCGCCAGGCGCGTCATGGTGTCCTGCGAAGTGAGCACTGCCACCTGCACGTCGATGCCGGGATGATTCCGGCCCAGCACCTCCAGGGCCTGCGGCAGCAAGTGGGCAATCGCGCCCGTGGAGGCGCCCAGCCGCACACGGCCCGCCAACCCCTGCACCTGCCGCTGAACTACATCCATTGCCTCGTCCGCATCGGCCAACAGGCGCCGCGCCCGTTCAATCAGTGCCTCGCCCACGCCCGAGGGACGCACTTCACCGCGCTTGCGCACCAGCAGGGGGGCGCCACACAGCGCTTCCAGGTCGGCTACGTGCAGGCTCACCGTGGGCGCCGCCAGATGCAGCACGCGCGCGGCTTCGGCGAACGAGCCCAGGTGTGCGATGGTGACCAGCGTGCGCAGCCGGTCCAGGTTGAGTTCGCGCATGACGTTCAGTAAATCTGATGCTGATGTTTATGAAATTCAACTTTTCAAATTCTAAGGTGTCGCTGAAGATTCGTCATTCTTCTTTCTTTGGCTCGAGCCATTCATCCCACCAGGAGCACCGCATGAGCGCACCCCTTGTCTTCATCGATGGCGATCAGGGCACCACCGGCCTGCAGATCCACGAACGCCTGCAGGGCCGCAACGACCTGACCCTCCTCACGCTGCCCGAGCAGGACCGTAAGGACCCGGCGCGCCGTGCAGAAGCCATTAATGCCTGCAATATCGCGCTGCTGTGCCTGCCCGACGGGCCTGCACGCGAAGCAGCGGCCTCCATCGTGAACCCGGCCGTGCGCGTGATCGATGCCAGCTCCGCGCACCGCACGGATCCGCAGTGGGTCTACGGACTCCCGGAAATGGGCTCGGAACAGTCCCGGCGCATCGCCAACGCGCGGCGCGTCACCAACCCCGGCTGCTATCCCACGGGCGCCATCGCCCTGCTGCTGCCACTCGTGAAGGCCGGCCTCGTGCCCGCCGACCACCCGCTGGCGATCCATGCGGTGTCGGGCTACTCCGGCGGCGGCCGCGCGCGGGTGGATGCGCATGAAGGTGCGGGTGCATCGCATGCGCCCATGTTCCAGGTGTACGGTCTGGGGCTGGCCCACAAGCACATCCCCGAGATCCAGAAACACGCAGGCCTGATACAGCGGCCCTTCTTCCTGCCGGCTTACGGCTCGTTCCGCCAGGGCATCGTGCTCACGATCCCGTTGCTGTTGCGGCGGTTGCCAGCGGGCGTCACTCCCGGTCGCTTGCAAGCCTGTCTACAGCAGCACTACGAAGGCGCCGTGCACGTGGAGGTGATGGCGCAAAAGGACGTTCAGGCCACGCAGCACCTGGACCCGCAGGCGCTCAACGGCACCAACCTGCTGCGGCTGGCCGTGTTCGCCAACCCGCAGCATGGGCAGGTGCTTCTGGCCGCCGTGTTCGACAACCTGGGCAAAGGCGCCTCGGGTGCGGCGGTGCAGAACCTTGACCTGATGCTGCAGCACGCCGCTTAGCGGCTTGACGGCACAGCAAGTTCGGCGAGGGGTGTCACAGATAGCCGGTTCTTGCAAGCAGTTCCAGAGATGGCCCCACGGTGGCGCAGAGGCTCGCCGCGCCGGCGCCTGTGCCGCTCTAGAATAGACCATGGGGCATGGCGGACCCTTCCTTATCGCACGGATCGCACAGCGTGCACTCCGCCATTCTCCAGCCACCGCAGCAGCCCCTCTCCATGATCACCGCATCACTTCCGTCCACCGCCACCACGGTCCCCGTGCAGGAGCAGCAGATCACCTGCACCGACCTGCAGGCGCTGCCCGACCAAGGCAGTCAGTAAGCCATGAAGCTCTGGCTGGCCCGCCACGCAACACCGCTGGTTGAAGCCGGCATTTGCTACGGCCGGCAGGACGTAGCGGCCGATGCGGCGGCCACCGCCGAATGCGCGCAAGCGCTAGCCACGCTGCTTCCCGCCGGCACACGGGTCGCCCACTCCCCTTTGCAGCGATGCGTGCAGCTGGCGCAAGCATTGCGCGAACTGCGCCCCGACCTGGCTTGCACCAGCGACCCGCGGTTGCAGGAGATGGACTTTGGTGCCTGGGAAGGCCGCGCCTGGCAGGACATCACGCCCGCCGAACTGCAGGCCTGGACGGACGGCTTTGCCCAATATGCCGTGGGCGGCAGCGGCGAAAGCACCCACCAGGTCATGGCACGCGTCGCTTCGGCCTTTGACGAGTTGCAAGGCCAGGCCGACACACTGTGGATTACCCATGCGGGCGTCATACGCGCCGTGGAACTGATTGGCCTTGGCGTGCGTCAGATCATGCACGCCAGCGACTGGCCTCTAAAAGCTCCGGCCTACGGCCAATGGTGCACACTCGAACTGCAAACCCACTCCTAAAAACCGGATAAGGTACAAAAAATGGCAGCAACTCTGGATGGTCAGCTCGTGGTGGCGATCTCGTCACGCGCGCTGTTTGACTTTGAAGAAGAAAACCAGGTTTTTGAAACCGGCATGACGGCCGAGCCCGTGCCAGGCGCCAAAAAGGATGCCGCCTATATGAAGCTGCAGCTCGAGCGGCTGGACGTGCCGGCCAAGCCTGGCGTGGCGTTTTCGCTGGTCAAAAAGCTGTTGGCCTTCAACGAGGTACCCGAAAGCGCCGGGGAAGCGGCCAGCCCGACAGCACCCACCCAGCGCGTTGAAGTCGTGATCCTCTCGCGCAATGACCCCGTCTCCGGCATGCGGGTTTTTCGCTCAGCCCAGCACTACGGCCTCAAGATAGAACGAGGCACTTTCAACCGTGGCGAGGCGCCCTGGCGTTACCTCAAGCCCCTGCACGCCAATCTTTTCCTGTCCGCCCATCTGAGCGACGTACGCGACGCCCTGCTGGCCGGCGTGCCCGCTGCGCAGGTCTATCCGCATTCAGTGCGTGCCAGCGACGCGCACCCCAACGAAGTGCGCATCGCCTTCGACGGTGACGCGGTGCTGTTTTCGGACGAAGCCGAGCGCGTCTTCCAGGCGCAGGGCCTGTCCGCCTTCCAGCAGCACGAACGCGACAAGGCCACACAGCCGCTGCTGGCCGGCCCGTTCAAACCCCTGCTTGAAGCGCTGCACCGCCTGCAGCAGGTCGGCACCTCGCACATGCGCATACGCACCGCCCTGGTCACCGCCCGCAGCGCGCCCGCGCATGAACGCGCCATCCGCACGCTGATGGACTGGAACATCGAGGTCGATGAAGCCATGTTCCTGGGGGGTCTCGCCAAAGGCGAGTTCCTGCGCGAATTCGAGCCCGACTTTTTCTTCGACGACCAGACCGGTCACGTGCACTCCGCCTCGCAACATGTGCCCTCGGGCCACGTGGCCAGCGGTGTTTCCAACCAGCTTTCCTGAGCCGCGAAAGGGCTTTCATGAATCCGTCCAGTCTTTTCGCAAAATTTACCGCATTCAGTCTTTTTGCCAGGCGGATAGCCGCACTGGCCGCCCCTTACTTCCGGTCCGAAGAAAAATGGAAGGCTCGCCTGCTGCTGGTGGCCATCGTGCTGCTCAACCTCGGCACGGTTTACATGGCAGTGCAGTTCAACGACTGGTACCGCGTGTTTTATGACGCACTTGAAAAACGCGACCAGGTCGTCTTCTGGCAGCAGATGGGCCGGTTCAGCTATCTGGCCTTTGGCGCGATCATCATCGCCGTCTACAAGTTCTACCTGACCCAGTTGCTGCAAATGCGCTGGCGCGCCTGGATGACACGCGACTACCTGCGCCGCTGGCTGTCGCACCACGCCTTCTACAAGATGGAGCTCGCGCGTTATTCGGCGACAACCGACATCAACGCCAGCCCGGACAACCCGGACCAGCGGATTCAGGAAGACGTGCAGTCTTTCACCACCTCCACGATCAAACTGAGCATGGGCCTGCTCAATGCGGTCGTGACGCTGGTCAGTTTTGTCGGCCTTCTCTGGGTTCAGTCGGGTCCGCTGGACTTCACCCTGGGCGGAAGCAGCTATTTCATACCGGGTTACATGGTCTGGGCCGCGGTGGCCTATTGCCTGGTCGGCAGCGTGCTGGCGCATTACATCGGTCGGCCACTGATCAAACTCAACTTCTTGCAGCAGCGCTACGAAGCCAATTTTCGCCACCACATGGTACGGGCGCGTGAATACAGCGAATCCATTGCGCTGGACCATGGCGAGGCGGTGGAGCGCAGCCAGCTCGATGGTCGTTTCACGACGGTGCTGGCGAACTACCTGAACCTGATACGCGCCAACAAAAAACTCATCTGGTTCCAGAGCTTCTTCGGCCAGGCTGCCTTGATTTTTCCGTTCCTTGTTGCGGCACCTCGCTTCTTCGGCGGAGCAATCCAGCTTGGCCAGCTGATTCAGATTTCCTCGACCTTCGGCAAGGTTCAGGACTCACTCAGCTGGTTTGTGGATAACTACGACAATCTCGCCAGCTGGCGCGCGACAACAGATCGCCTGACAAGCTTCGAAGACAGCATGATTGCGCAGGCAAAAGACAACGTCGGCCTGGTCACCAGTGCGTCCACATCGCTCACGTCGAGCGACCTCAATCTGGCCCTGCCGACCGGAACCGTTCTCCTGACAGGCGTCGAACTGCATGCCGACGCCGGCGACCACATTCTGCTCAGGGGTCCTTCCGGCAGCGGAAAGTCCACCCTTTTTCGCGCTTTGGCGGGTATCTGGCCGTTTGCCACCGGCCGTATCGCCCGACCTGAAAACGCCATGTTCATCCCGCAGCGCCCGTATTTCCCGAACGGCTCCCTGCGCGATGCACTGGCTTACCCCGAACTGGCGGCAAGCTACACCGACGATGCGCTGAAGCAAGCCCTGAACGAAGCCCTGCTGCCCGAACTCGCCGCGCGGCTGGACGAAGAAGACGCCTGGAGCCAAAAGCTTTCGGGAGGGGAGCAGCAGCGCCTTTCCATCGCTCGGGTATTGCTGAAGAAACCCAAATGGATTTTTGCGGACGAAGCCACCAGCGCGCTCGATGAGGCGGCTGAAAAAACGCTGTATGAACGTTTGCTGGCGCTCGTCAAAACATCGGGAGGCGCGATCATCTCGATCGCCCATCGGCCCAACGTGGCGGCCTTTCACAACAAGACCTGGGCTTTCGAAAAGCTGCCCGAAGGCTCACCCGCGCTGTTCACGCTGAACCAGCGTGCCGCACAGGAAGCGCCCTGAATGCCCGAGGAAGCCGCAAGAACCCCCGAGCCGGTAACGGCTGAATCCCTCTCCGCCTGGGCGCCCATCAAGCGCCCCGTGTTCCGCATGCTGTGGAGCACCTGGCTGGTCGCCAACATCTGCATGTGGATGAACGATGTGGCGGCCGCCTGGATGATGACCTCGATGACCACCTCGCCCCTCTGGGTGGCGCTGGTGCAGTCGGCCTCCACGCTGCCGGTGTTTTTGCTGGGGCTGCCCAGCGGCGCACTGGCCGACATCCTGGACAGGCGCCGCTACTTCATCATGACGCAGTTCTGGGTGGCGGTGGTGGCCACGCTGCTGTGCATCGCCGTGATCTCGGATGTCATGACGCCGCCCCTGCTGCTGGCGCTGACCTTTGCCAACGGCGTGGGCCTGGCCATGCGCTGGCCGGTGTTTGCCGCCATCGTGCCGGAGCTGGTTCCCCGCGTGCAGTTGCCCGCCGCGCTGGCGCTCAACGGTGTTTCGATGAACGCSTCGCGCATCGTCGGCCCRCTSGTYGCCGGCGCTTTGATTGCCGGSGCCGGCACCGAATACGTGTTYGTRCTCAACGCCGTGCTGTCGGTCATTTCGGGCTTTGTCATCATGCGCTGGCGGCGCGACCACGCGCCCAGCCCGCTGGGGCGCGAGCGCCTGGTCAGCGCCATGCGCGTCGGCCTGCAGTTTGTGAGCCAGTCGGCGCGCCTGCGTGCGGTGCTGCTGCGCGTAGCGATTTTCTTTTTTCACTCCACCGCCCTGCTGGCTTTGCTGCCGCTGGTGGCGCGCGGCCTGCACGGCGGCGACGCCGGCACCTTCACGCTGCTGCTGGCGTCCATGGGAACGGGCGCCATCATCGCGGCGCTGAACCTGGCGCGGCTGCGCCAGATGATGCCGCGCGATGTGCTGGTGATGCGCTCCACACTGCTGCAGACGGCGTCCACCGCCGCCATGGCCTTCGCGCCCAATGTGTATGTGGCCGTGCCCGCCATGCTGCTCAACGGCATGGCCTGGATCACCTGTGCCAATTCGCTCAGCGTGTCGGCCCAGCTGTCATTGCCCGACTGGGTGCGCGCGCGCGGCATGTCGATGTACCAGATGGCCATCATGGGCGCCAGCGCAGCGGGTGCGGCGCTCTGGGGCCATGTGGCGGGCCTCACCAGCGTGTCCACCGGCCTGCTGATGGCCGCCGCCAGCGGCTCGATCGTGATGATGGTGGCGCAGTACCTCGTGTCGGACCTCAGCATTGAAGAAGACCTGACCCCGTCGCGCCAGTTCAAGGCGCCGGTGGCCGAAGAGCCACCCGGTGCAGGCCGCGTGGTGGTGAGGATTCACTACCAGATAGACATGGCGCGCGCCGACGATTTTCGCGCGCTGATGCAGGAAAGCCGCCGCAGCCGCCTGCGCCAGGGTGCACTTGAGTGGGAACTGCTGCGCGACGTCAACAAGCCCGGCCATTACATCGAGCAGATCATTGACGAGTCATGGACCGAGCACCTGCGCCGCTTTGACCGCGTGACGGCCAGCGACGTGGCGCTGCGCGAACGCAAACTCGGATTTCACCTGGGTGAAGAACCCCCGCTTGTCACCCGCAGCATCGTCGAGCCACCCGGCAGAAGCTAGCGGCATTTTTTAGCCACCAACCACGGAGTATTTTTGTGATTGCAGCCACACCCCCAGCCCCTTACTACGCCGTGATCTTCACGTCATTACGAACCGAAGGCGACAAGGGCTACGGCGACATGGCCGACCGCATGGTGGCGCTGGCCACGCAGCAACCGGGCTTTCTGGGCGTCGAATCAGCCCGCGAAGGCCTGGGCATCACGGTGAGCTATTGGCAAGACCTGGCGTCCATCAAGACCTGGAAAATGAATGCCGAGCACCTGGTGGCGCAGCAAACGGGTCGCAGCGACTGGTACACGCATTACAAGACCCGAATCGCAAAGGTAGAACGCGACTACGGTTTCGAAAGCCCGTCCACATAGCCTGCGAAACCTCTGGCCCGCAATTCGCAGGCCGGGCAGGTGCCGCAGCCATAGCCCCAGGCATGCCGGTGCACACGATCACCGAGGTAGCATGTGTGCGTGTGTTCCACGATCAGGTTCACCAGCGCTTCACCGCCGTTGGGCTCGCCTGATTTTTCACCGATGTCATGCGCCAGCCGCCAGGTGTCGGCCTTGTCGATCCACATCAACGGCGTCTCGATCAGAAAGCGTTTGTCCATGCCCAGCGACAGCGCCAGCTGCATGGCCTTGATGGTGTCGTCGCGGCAATCGGGGTAGCCTGAAAAATCGGTTTCGCAAACGCCGGTGACCAGCACCTGCAAATCTCGCCGGTAAGCCAGCGCCGCTGCGAGCGTGAGGAACAGCAGGTTGCGCCCCGGCACAAAAGTGTTGGGCAGGCCCGAGCTTTCCATCTTGAAGGCCACGTCGCGCGTCAATGAGGTGTCGCTGACCTGCCCGAGCACCGCCAGGTCCAGCAGGTGGTCTTCACCGATCTTGTGGGCCCACTGTGGGAACTGCTGTTTGATTTCGCGCAGCACATTGAGCCGCGCTTCCAGCTCTACCTTGTGGCGCTGGCCGTAGTCAAAAGCCACCGTCTCGACACGTTCGTATTTCGACAACGCCTGCGCCAGGCAGGTGGTCGAATCCTGGCCGCCGGAAAACAGCACCAATGCAGAGGTATGCATCCGCCCTCTCCTTTTTTACGGCAGCTTGCGCTTGGCCAGGCTTTTCATCAGCGCCGAAATGCCGAAGGTCCACGGCGCAGCCTTGTCGGAAGTCGTGACCCGGTTCACCAGGCTGCCCAGCTGCGGCGTGGCCACCGTCACCACATCACCCACCACGTGGGTAAAGCCCTGGCCCGGGCCGTGCCGGTCTTGCGTGGGGGCAAACATGGTGCCCAGGAAGAGCATGAAACCGTCGGGGTACTGGTGGTTGGCGCCAATGGCTTGCGCCACCAGGTCCAGCGGGTCGCGGCTGATCTTCTTCAACGAGCTGCCGCCCTTCATCACAAAGCCTTCAGGCCCCGTCACGGTGATGCTCAGGTCGCTGCTGCGCACATGGTCGATGGTGAAGCGCTCGTCGAGCAGGCGGATGAAAGGGCCGATCGCGCACGATGCGTTGTTGTCTTTGGCTTTGCCCAGCAGCAGTGCGCTGCGGCCTTCAAAGTCGCGCAGGTTCACGTCGTTGCCCAACGCGGCGCCAACCGTCTCGCCGCGCGAGTTCACGGCCAGCACGACTTCAGGTTCGGGGTTGTTCCAGTCGCTGCCAGGGTGTATGCCCACTTCGGCGCCCGTGCCCACCGCGCTCATCGGCTGGCTCTTGGTAAAGATTTCCGCGTCGGGGCCGATGCCCACTTCCAGGTACTGCGACCACATGCCCTGGGCGATCAGCACATCTTTGAGCTGGGCCGCTTCGGGCGAACCGGGCTTGATGCTGCCCAGGTTCTCGCCGATCACGGCGATCACCGCCTTGCGCGCTCCATCGGCCTTGCTGGCGTCGCCGCCCGCCTGTTCTTCAATCACGCGCTCCAGCATCGATTCGACAAACGTCACACCCGAGGCTTTCAGCGCCTGCAGGTCGCATGGCGCCAACAGCCAGGGCAGCCTGGTGTCATGCGCATCCTCCGCGGAATTAGCCAGCACTTCGGCCGTGCCCGCCAGCCGCGGCAGCTTCGCCGCAGCGGCCCGCACAACCTTGGCGACACCCGGCAATTCCAGCAGTTGGCTGGCGGTCGGCGCGACGCTGGAAAGGTCGTACACGCCGTCGGGTGTGACCAAGGCCAGCACCGGGCCAGTGCCTTCTATCCAGACACGCCCCACCAGCAAGGCATCAGCGGCGTCAACAGGCAGGGTGGAAGCAGGGCTCAGGGAGTTTTTCATGATGTTGGAAGGGAAGAACGGGAAGGGCAGCACACAAAAGCGTATGAAGCTGTCAATAGTACAAGGAAGTACGAGGCGCCCAATCACCCCGCTGAGGGTTGAGGAAAAGCGCACGCACACGTCTCGGCCCCAGGCAAGCGCCGCTACACTGAAACGCACCCGCTTGCGGGACACTGCCTTCATGCCACCCGGGAGGCAGCCAAACCTTCACACCCCTGATTTTTAAGCGAAATATGCCTCTAGCCCCCGAAAAACTTGCGCAAGCAGCTATCGAATTAATAGCAAGGCGAACCACGGGAAAGGCGGGCCCACGCTTGCCCGGCAGCAGCCGCCCTGTCGACCTGGAAGACGGCTGGCTGATACAGCAGGAAGTCACCCGCCGGCTGGGCCAGCCGGTGGCTGGCTGGAAGGCCTCACCGCCCAGCCCCGGCAAGCTGGTGGCCGCGCCCATTTACCAGCCCGCCCTTTGCCGCGCAGCGATCTGCTCTGTCC
>NZ_JBFUAZ010000059.1:0-12017 GCF_056406035.1 Polaromonas sp. P1_E1_2
CGCTGCAGGTGCTCGAAGGCTTGCCCGCAAGCGCCACCGTTGCGCAGGTTGCGGCCATGGATGCCGCGCTCTTCAAGCCCCTGGTGAGCGGCAAGCGTTATGCAGTGAGTGCGGCCTCGCCGCTTTGGCTGCGCATGACGCTGGCGCCGGGGGGTGTGGTGAATGGCACCGATTGGCTGCTGGAATTTCCCACCGTGATCGTGGATCGGTATGAGTTCTTTCAGCGCGATGCGGGCGGTGCATGGCGCATGGCTGTGGCCGGGGACTTTGTGGCGCATGTGCGGTGGCCTGTCGATTCGCTGCGGCCGCGTTTTCCGTTGCCGCAGCCCGGCGCGGACGCGCAGGACATTTTTGTCCGCGTGGTACATCGCTTGCCCGTCAATCTGAGTCCCGTGCTGGTAGGTACGGCAGAGGCGTCCCGGCGAGATGTGGTGCAGATGTTGTGGGTGGGCCTGCAGCTGGGGGTGATCATCACGCTGGCTCTCTTCTGCGCCCAGATGGCGCTGGCCTATCGCGACCGCACCTATGCCTGGTATGCCGGCTACCTTGTGTTTACCGTCATGGCCACCCTCTGCTACACCGGCGCGGCCCAGCGTTACCTGTGGCCCCACGCCACAACCTTTGCCAGCCACGCGATTGTGTTGTCTGTGATGGGCGCCCTGGCCTTCAACCTCCAGTTCACCCGGTCCATCTTCGGCGGGCTGCAGGGACGGAACTTTCACCGCATGGCGCGCGCGCTGGTTGCGCTGTGCCTCGTGTACATGACGGCCAGCCCCTTCGTTGAGCAGTATGACCGCATGGTGCCGATGTTTCACGCCATCACACTCAGCGTTTTTGCCTTCACCATCACCTGCGCATGGCGTGCCTGGCGGCGTGGTGTGGCCTTCGGCGGCTACTGGCTGCTGGTGTACCTGCCCTACCTTGTTTGCGTGGCCCTCGCCCTTRCCGAAAGCTCGGGGCTTATCAACGCGCCCTGGTTGCCCGGCGAAACTCCGGTCGCCGCTGCCCTGGTGGAGGTGGTGGTCATGATGCTGTGCATCAACGCCTGGAGCCGTCTGCGCCACGCCGATACAGTGCGCGAGCAGGCGGCCAAAGAGCACGATCCGCTCACCGGTTTCCTTAACAGGAAAACCTTTCGCGACCGCGCGGCCCGCATCTGGAACGCCGCGCCGGAGCTGAAGCGTGACCTGGCCATCATCTATGTTTCTGTGGAGCCGGCCGACCCGGACAGGCTGAACATCGTTGAGGCCGAAGAACTGCTGGCCCGCAGCGTGCGGCTGGTACGCACCATCACGCGCGACTTCGACACTGTGGGGCGGCTTGGCCGCAACATGCTGGGCATCGTGATGGAGGGCGTGATGCCGGGTGAAGCGTTCAGGGCTCGTCTGTCCCGGCTGGTGGCCCTGGGGCTGATGCGTGATACCGACGACCCCACCTCCATGGCGCTGCGGTTCACCGTGGCGGTGGGTAGCCGCCGTAGCGAGGTCGCAGACTTTGCGGCGCTCGACGCAGCGTTGCAGGGCCTGATGGTGGAGGATGACCAGGCCCAGCGCGCGATCCGTTTCCTGAGTCCGCCCGAAGCCGATGGCGACTCCATTCCCGTGCGCCGTTTCGGCTCCACACCTGGCCAGTTGCAATGAACCGCCCGCCAGGAGCTCCGGCTCCGTTTGCACGGCGGACCGTTGGTACCATGTGAGCGGTAGCCTTAACTGGGCGGGGAGCACCAATGTTCAATCAAACCGTGCGCGGCATGTATTGCCTGCGCTGCAGCAGCCGCAAGGTGGTGCGCGGAAATTTCGAAGCGGAGCGGTTCTATCCCTTGCGTGGCTTGCTGCGCTCCCTTGTCGGCAAGCCGGTGCTTTTGCAGAACCAGCATTCACATGCCTGCATGGACTGCGGCCTGGCCTGGAACGAAGTCGATGCCACCGAGCTGCGCAAAAACCTGCGCGCTTACGGCCTGGCGCCACACAGCACCGGCGTGATGGAGGCCGTGAACGAAGCGGGTGTTGATGTCCGTTTATGAGCGCCTGGTAAAACTGCAAAGGTCTTGTTGGGCCTGCGTTCTGGTTCCGGTGATTTTGTTGCTGGGCACATGGGTCGTCATCATCGAACCGCGCTGGGTCGCGCACCGCGAGATCAGTGAAACCGTTCCGGACTGGAAAGGGCCGCCCGGCCTGAAAGTGGCCATTGCGTCCGACTGGCACTTCACCAAACGCCCGCTGTGGCGCGTCATGACGGTAGAGCGTGCGCGTGACATCGTGGCGCAGATCAATGCCGCCCAACCCGACGTCGTGCTGTTGCCCGGCGACTTCATTGCCGACCGCGACTACAAGCCCGACACCGCCGCCACACCCGAAGACGAGATCGCCCAGGTGCTGGGCGGGCTGAAAGCCCGGCTGGGTGTCTACGCCGTCATGGGCAACCACGACTGGTGGCACGACGGCGAAAAATTCACCGCGGCATTCACCCGTGCGGGCATCACGGTGCTCGAGAACGACGCCGTGCCTCTGCCCGTGCCACCTGGGGCATCCGCAACGCCCGTCTGGGTGGTGGGCGTGGGTGACGACTACACCGGCCACTCCCAGCCGGCCAAGGCGATGAGCAAGGTGCCCAAGGGCGCGCAGGCGCTGGTCTTCATGCACGAGCCGGCCAGCCTGTTTGACTTGCCGCCGGTGCGCGGCCTGATCGTGGCCGCCCACACCCACGGCGGCCAGGTCAGCATTCCCTTCTACGGCCCGCCCGTGGTGCCCGGTGCCGGCCCGCGCGAATGGGCCCACGGCTGGGTGGCGCACGGCGACAATCGCATGTACATCACCAGCGGGCTCGGCGTCAGTATCCTGCCGGTGCGTTTTAATATGCGGCCTGAATGGGTGCTGTTCACCCTGGGTGGCACAAGCCCGCAAGCGGGCCATGAAAGAGAACCATGAAATTCGAGGCGGTGTTATTCGACTGTGATGGCGTGCTGGTCGACAGCGAGCCACTGACCAACGGCGTGCTCCGCGACATGCTCGAAGAGCTCGGCTGGAAGCTCGGCTCGGCCGAATGCATGGCCATGTTTGTCGGCAAGGCCGTCAAGGACGAAGCCGCCACCATCGAAGCCCACACCGGCAAGCCGCTGACCGAAGCGTGGATGCTGGAGTTTCGCGCCCGCCGCAACGAAGCCCTGGTCGAGTCGCTGCTGGCTGTGCATGGCGCAGTCGAGGCCGTCAGCCAGATCCACACGGCCTACCAGGGCCGCATCGCCTGCGCGTCCGGCGCCGACCGTTTCAAGGTCGAGCTGCAGCTGGAAAAGTGCGGCCTGATGCCATTCTTTGAGGGCAACATCTTCAGCGGGCACGAGCTGCCACGCTCCAAGCCTTTCCCGGATGTCTACCTGGCCGCCGCCGCCGCGCTGGGGGTAGACCCGAAGCGCTGCGCCGTGGTCGAAGACACCGTCACCGGCGTCACGGCCGGCGTGGCGGCCGGTTGCACGGTGTTTGGCTACAGCCCGCCCGAGCTGGGCCACGACGCGCCCGCAGCCCTGCGCGCTGCCGGTGCGGTGCATGTGTTCACGGCCATGGCCGATCTGCCCGCGCTGCTGGCCTGAAGCGCCGCAGTTTTTTTGCCAAAAAAGATGTCGATTCCGGTCGATTCCGGTCGAAGCCATTCGTCGTAGAGGTGTCAGCAACCACTTTTTGAAGGAAACACCGTGAAATACCTTTGCCTCGCCTATTACAACCCCGCCGAATTCGCCGCCATGCCGCCCGCCGACATGCAGGCCCTGGTCAGCCAGTGCCCGCCCAAAGACGCCCAGCTCAAGGCCACCGGCCAGCTGCGCGTCAGCGCCTCGCTGGGCGAACCCGCCATTCGCCTGCAGCCGCGCGGCAGCAAGACGCAGAAGATCGACGGCCCGTTCACCGAAGCCAAGGAGCTGGTGGGCGGCTTTTTCATCATAGACGCTGCCAACCCGGACGAAGCCGTGAAAACCGCCTCGCTGCACCCTGCCGCCACGCTGGGCGAGCAGGCCGGCTGGCGCATCGACATGCACCCCATCGATTTCTTTGAGCAGTACGACGGCAAGGCCTGACGCGGCTGGCTGGCGCCTGGCCGGCCTTTTTGGGCCATTTTCAGGCACAAAAAAGGCCTCTGACCCAATAACAACGGGCGCAAGCAGCTATTGTTTTGATAGCGTTTTCTTGTGAACTGAAAACCGGCTGAGTGCCTTTTGAGCGCCAAAAAGCGCCAAAAACAGGTGTTTTCAAGCATCAAAAGTGCCTGCAGCCCAATGGGAATCTGCGCGACCAGCTATTAAATTGATAGTGCCATCCATCGCTCCCGCAGGCCACCGACGCGCCACGCGGGCGACGGCCGACCCCGCTCAGCTCAAATCTGCACCCGCGTYCCCAGCTCAATCACGCAGTTGTTGGGCAGCCTGAAAAACCCYGCCACGCTGCCTGCGTTGCGCGACATCAGGGCGAACAGCGCCTCGCGCCAGTGCACCATGCCCGAGCCGCGCGTGGGCACCACGATCTCGCGGCTCAAAAAGTACGAGGTCTCGAACAGGTTGATGGGCAGGCCCTGGGCCTTGCACAGCTCCAGCGCTTTCGGAATGTCGGGCGTGTTCTTGAAGCCGTAGTTCACCTCTACCCGCCAGAAACCCGGTGCCAGCGGCTGCACCTGCACGCGCTCGGTAAACGGTATCCACGGCACTTCATGAAACACCACCGTCAGGATCAGGTTGCGTTCATGCAGCACCTGGTTGTGCTTGAGGTTGTGCATCAGYGCCTGCGGCACCGTGTCGGGGTTGGCCACCGCATACACCGCGGTGCGCTGCACGCGGTTCACGCTGTCGCCCGACAGCGCCGTCACAAAGGGCAACAGCTCCGGGTCGTCGTGGCGGATGCTTTCTACCAGCAGCTCGCGCCCGCGCCGCCACGTCGCCATCACGGTGAAGATCGCCACACCCAGCACCAGCGGAAACCAGCCGCCTTGCATGAACTTCAGCATGCACGACACCACCAGCAGCAGGTCAACCGCCACAAAAGTCACTGTCGCCGCAATCGCCAGCGGCAAGGGGTAGCGCCAGCCCTGGCGTATGACAAAGAAGGTCAGCAAGGTGGTGATCAGCATGGTGATCGTCACCGCAATGCCGTAAGCCGCGGCCATGGCCGACGAACTGCCAAAGCCGAGCACCGTGGCCAGCACGGCGGCCAGCAGCAGCCAGTTCACGCCCGGCATGTAGATTTGACCGGCCTCGCGCGCCGAGGTGTGCAGCACGCTCATGCGCGGCAGCAGGCCCAGCTGTATGGCCTGCCGCGTCATTGAATAAGCCCCCGAAATGACAGCCTGCGATGCAATCACCGTGGCCAGCGTGGCCAGCACCACGGCGGGAATCAGCCACGCTTCGGCAAACATGCGATAAAACGGGTTTTCCAGCGCGGCCGGGTCGCGCATCAGCAGCGCGCCCTGACCCATGTAGTTAATCGCCAGCGCCGGCAGCACCAGGCCGCCCCAGGCAAACTGGATGGGCCGCTTGCCGAAGTGGCCCATGTCGGCGTACAGCGCCTCCGCGCCGGTAAAGGCCAGTACGATGGCGCCCACCGCCACAAACATGTGCCAGCCCTGCGCGCTTAAAAAGCGAATGGCGTTCAGCGGGTTCAGCGCGGCCAATATGCCGGGTTGCTGCGCAATCTCAATCGCGCCGGTAAAGGCCAGCACACCAAACCACAGCACGATGACCGGGCCAAACAGCTTGCCGACCAGGCCCGTGCCATAACGCTGCACCGCAAACAGCCCCACCAGCACCGCCATGCACACCGGCAGCACATAGGGCTTGAGCGCGGGCGTCACCACCTCCAGGCCTTCGACCGCGCTGAGCACCGAGATCGCCGGCGTGATGACGCTGTCGCCGTAAAACAGCGAAGCGCCCAGCACGCCCGTCAGCAGCAGGGCGGTGCGCGCCTTCGGGTTGTGGCCTGCCGCCTTGGCCGCCAGCGCGGTCAGCGCCATGATGCCGCCTTCGCCGTTGTTGTCGGCCCGCAAGATCAGCAGGATGTACTTGAGCGTGACGATCATCATCAGGCCCCAGAAGATCACCGACACCGCGCCTATGAGGTGCGCCGCATCCAGCGGCACGCCCGTGGCGGGGCTGAAGATTTCCTTCATGGTGTAAAGCGGGCTGGTGCCGATGTCACCGTACACCACACCCAGCGCGCCCAGCGTCAGCGCCGCCACGCCTTCGCGGTGGCCTTTTTTACGTGTTGTGTTGTTGGCGGCTGTGGCCTGGCCCTCTGCAGCAGCATTCGCAGTCGTTGCGACATTTCCCATACATTCCATCCCTCAGTGAACAAGGTTTCACTGTCGGCGGGACAGCATCAGGAAAGCATAAGTGGGCTTAAGCAGGGGCTTTCAGTCCGTCGCCAGCCGGTAACCCACGCCGGTTTCGGTCAGTAAATGCCGGGGCTCGGCCGGTTCCTGCTCAATCTTGGCGCGCAGCTGCGCCATGTACAGCCGCAGGTAATGCACGTGCTCGGTGTATTCGGGCCCCCACACGTCGGCCAGCAGCTGCCGGTGCGTCACCACGCGGCCCGCACTGCGCACCAGCCGCGCCAGCAGCTTGAACTCGGTGGGCGTCAGGTGCAGGGTCTCGCCGTGCAGCTGCGCGGTGTGCAGCGTCAGGTCCACACGCAAACCATCAAGTTCATGCACCGTTACGGCCGCGGCCAGGGCCGTGCCGCGGTGGCGCAGCGCCACGCGTATGCGCGCCAGCAGCTCGCTCACGCTGAAGGGCTTGGTCAGGTAGTCGTCGGCGCCCGCGTCCAGCAGCTTGATTTTTTGCGCCTCCTGGTGGCGGGCCGACACCACGAGGATGGGCAGCGAATGCTTGCGCCGCACTTCCTGCACCAGCTCAGCGCCATCACCGTCGGGCAGGCCCAGGTCCAGCACAATCACGTCGGGCGGGTCGTTGCGCACCAGCGCGGCGGCTTCGCTCAGCGACACGGCCGTCTGTACCTCAAAGCCTTCCACCGACAGCGACGCGCGCATCAGCTCGCGCAGGTCGCGGTCGTCTTCCACCACCAGAAGGCGCAGGCTCATGGCTGCATCCCGGCGGGTTGCTGGGCCTCAATCGGCAGCGTCAGGGTAAAGACATTGCCTTCACCCGATTCGCCAACATCACGGCGCGACGATAAAAAGAGCCGGCCCTGGTGCGCCTCTGCAATGGCGCGGCACAGCGCCAGGCCCAGGCCCGCGCCACGCGGGCCAGACTGGTCGCCGCGCGCATAGGGCGCAAAGATGGCCTCGTACTTGTCTTTTGCAATCTGCGGGCCGCTGTCCTTTACCGCCAGCCGCAGCGTGTTGCCCTTGGCCTCCACCGACAGCGCAATCGCGCCGGTGCTGTACTTGAGCGCGTTGTCCAGCAGGTTGTCTACCAGCTGCGCCAGCAGCACAGGGTCGGCCTTGATCAGCGGCAGCCCGGCCTGCACGGTCGAGGTGATGCGGCGCTCCGGGTCACGCTTGCGCACACGCGCCAGCACGGTGCCCACAATTTCTTCCGGAGACTCCCATTGCCGCGCCGGCGGCTGCGCGGTGTTGGAAAGCTGCACCAGTTGCAGCGTGTTCTCCGTCACGGTCGAAAGGTAAGAGGCCTCGCTCACAATGCTGGCCAGCAGCCGCGCCTGCTCGGCGGCGGCCAGCTTGTCGCCCTGCGTCTGCAGCGCTGATGCCGCGCCCACCACTGTTGCCAACGGCGTGCGCAGGTCGTGCGAAATGGCCGCCAGAAAGGTGCTTTGCACCTGCTGGCGTTGTGCCTCGCCCTGCGCCGCCTGCATTGAGGTGCTGAGCTGCAGCCGCCACAACGCCTGCCCCAGCAGCGCGCACAGTGCTTCGGCATGTTCGCGCCCGCCGGTGTCGTGTGCCGGTGCGGGCTCTACCCGCGCGGCGCCGTGCATCTGCACCTTGTCGCCCAGCGGCAGGTACCAGGCGTTCAGTCCTGGCCAGCGCCCGGTGCCGGGGCCCAGCGTGGCCGCTTCGCGCATGCAGCACTTCATGCCGTCCAGCACCGAAGACTCCAGCACCGCCGCGTTCGACAGCTCGCCCCCGGCCTGCAGCGTGCCCAGCAGGCAGGGGCCTTCAAAGGCTTCGTCCAGCGCCGCCTGGCCCAGGGTGGCAATGTCGTGTGCCGTTGCCGCGGTGGAAAGCTGCGTGGCCAGGCCTTGCAGCTGGCGCGCGCGCTGTTCGTTCAGCTGCGCCACGGCCGTCTCGCGCCGCAGCCGCGCAGACAGGTGGCTGATGGCCAGCGCCACCAGCAGCATGCTGAAAATCGCAATCAGGTGATCCCGGCTCTCCACTTCAAAGGTAAAACGCGGCGGCACAAAAAAGAAGTTCAGCGCCGTCACGGCCACCAGCGCCGAGGCCACCGATTCCTTCCAGCCCATGGTGTAAGACACCACCACCACGACCAGCACATACAGCATGGCCTGGCTGGCAATCGTGACCTGCCTGTCAAGCAGCAGCCCGCCGACGGTGGCGGCCGCCAGCAGCAGCGCCACGATGGCCCAGTGGCGCAAACTTGTGCCGGTGGCGGGTGTGGGTTCAGCAGCTTTCATCATCAGAAGCCCAGCGTACCATCGGCCGCATCAGGATTGCATCAGGAAGGCTTGGCGAGGTGTGCAGGCGGGTATGGCGTGTCCAGGGGCATCAAAAACCCCGGAATTCTTGACTTGTATCAACTTTTGCCTATAAAAAGTGCCTGCAGCCCAATAGGAACCTGCGTAAGCAGCTATGAAATTAATAGCGGATAGACCCCCGCAGTACAGCCTTTCCGCTCCTTGTTGCCTCCCGCGACCACACATAACCCCACTGCCAAAATCGCCTCATCCTGTTAAGCTGGCTGCCCGACTTTTAATAACGATTTGAGAGACAACACCATGCCCGGACTCCTCCCCAACGTTGACCCTGACGGCCTGCTCGAGTTTTCGGTGGTCTACACCGACCGCGCCCTCAACCACATGTCAAAAAGCTTCCAGGGCGTGATGAGCGACATCTCGCGCATCCTCAAAGACGTGTACAAGGCGCACGCCGTGGCCCTGGTGCCCGGCAGCGGCACCTACGGCATGGAAGCCGTGGCCCGCCAGTTTGCGGGAGGCAAGCATGTCATGGTCATCCGCAACGGCTGGTTCAGCTACCGCTGGACGCAAATCTTTGACATGGGCCACATCCCCGCGTCGCACACCGTGCTCAAGGCCAAACAGACCGGCCCCGGCGCGCAAGCTCCCTGGGCACCCGCACCCATTGCCGATGTGGTCGCCGCCATCGCCAAGGAAAAGCCCGCACTCGTTTTTGCCCCGCACGTCGAAACCGCCTCCGGCATGATCCTGCCCGACAGCTACCTGCAGGCCGTGGCCGCGGCGGTGCATGCCGTGGGCGGCCTCTTTGTGCTCGACTGCATTGCCTCCGGCGCGATGTGGGTCGACATGAAGGCCACCGGCGTTGACCTGCTCATCTCTGCCCCGCAAAAAGGCTGGAGCAGCTCACCCTGCTGCGCCATGGTCATGCTCAGCGAACGCGCCCGCGCCGCGATAGACGGCACCGCCAGCTCCAGCTTTGCGTGCGACCTGAAGAAGTGGATGCAGATCATGGAAACGTATGAAAACGGCGGCCATGCCTACCACGCCACTTTGCCCACAGACGCCCTCACGCGCCTGCGCGCCGCCATGAAAGAAACGCAAGACTACGGCTTTGCCAAAGTGAAGGCCGAGCAGGAAGCCTTGGGCGCCAAGGTGCGCAAACTGTTTGAAAGCCGCGGCCTGCCCAGCGTGGCCGCCGAAGGCTTCAAGGCCCCGGGCGTGGTCGTCAGCTACACCACAGACCCCGACATCCAGTCAGGCAAAAAATTTCTTGCGCAAGGTTTGCAAACCGCCGCCGGCGTGCCGCTGCAGTGTGACGAGGGCGCAGACTTCAAGACCTTCCGCGTCGGCCTGTTTGGCCTCGAGAAGTGGCACCAGTCTGACCGCACCGTCGGCCAGCTTGCCGCTGCGCTCGACCAGATCGGCCTGACCGAGAAGGCGCGCCAGGCTGTCGCGGCCTGAGCGGCTGTTTCTCATCGGGAGCTTCGGCTCCCTTTTTTATTTCTTCCTTCCGTTCTATCAATCCATTTATTCCTGAAGAGACGTATCAATGAAATGCGCTTTGGTCGGTTCCCGTTTTTTCGCAGCCTCGGTGTTTGAGGCGCTTCGCAAAGAAGAAGGCATTGAGTTCACCAGCATCGTCGCCCCCGCCGAGGACGACCGGCTGGCGATTGCCGGCCGCGCCGCCGGCATCCCCGTGCACGTGCTGGCCAACCCCAAGATCGTGCCCGGCGAGGCGATTGCCGAAGGCACCGAACTCATCATCGCCGCGCACACGCATGCCCGCGTAAGCGACGACGCACTCGCACGCTCCCGCCTGGGCGGCATCGGCTACCACCCCTCGCTGCTGCCACGCCACCGCGGCATTGCAGCCGTTGAATGGACCATTCTGGAAGGCGACCCGATTGCCGGCGGCTCCGTTTACCACCTGGCCGACGGCTGGGACGCCGGCGCCATCGCCGCGCAAGACTGGTGCTTTGTCAAAAAAGGCGAAACCGCCCGCGAACTGTGGGAGCGTGCCCTGGCGCCCATGGGCCTGGCGCTGCTCAGCAAAGTCGTGCACCACGCCCGTCTGCAAGGCAGCCTGCCCGCCGACGTGCAAGACCCGGCCTTCGCCACCCGCGCCCCCATGCTGCGCAAGGCCGTGGTGCTGACCGAAGAGATCTCATCCGCCAACACATCGTTGGTCGTCTCCATCGTCGGCACTGATCGGCAAGGCATCGTCAGCGCATTGGCCGACAAAGCCCAACGCTTCGGCGCCAACTGGGCCGCCAGCCGCATGACACGCCTGGCCGGTGAATTCGCCGGCATGGTCCACTTCGAAGTCCCGCGCGAAAACGCCGACAACCTCGCCAACTCACTGCGCGGCCTGCAGTCCAGCGGCCTGCAAGTGGTCGTCGCCAAAAGCGACGGCGCCAACACCCCCGCGGCCCTGCGCGTGTTTGAACTCGAACTGGTAGGCGAAGACCGCCTGGGCATCGTCAGCAACCTGACGAAAATGCTCGCCGAGCGCGGCATCAGCATTGAAAGCATTCACACCGACATCGTGCGCAGCGGCGTCTCAGGTAAACAGACCTTCAAGGTCGAGGCGCATTTGCTGGTGCCGGCCAAGTTGTCGGTGGAGGCATTGCAGAAAGAGCTGGGCACGCTGGCCAGCGAGATGATGCTGGATATTGCGCTGGGGGAGCGGCAGGTTTCCGGCAAGTGAGCTGAGATTCGGTTTGTCCGGCGTGGTGGCTGAGAGTGGTGGCAGTAACGGCGAAGGCAAGTTCCGTCGCCACATCAAATTGGCATCAGTTGAAGACATCACGGGCAAGCATGTTCATGACTATCTTGCTTTGGCGTTCAAGATGTCGGCGAAGACGTGAGGAGGCCAATTGCGTGCCCATTTGAAACAGAAAATAATCGATGTTTGCGAAAACAAAATCAAAGAGAAAGGCGAAAACGTCGGCCTGTCTTTCTACGCGTTTTTTGCCAACAAGAATGACAACCCGGAGCTCCTGATGGAGGCCGCAAAATGGTGGATCCAAACGCACCGGCTGGACCACTTTGAGAAAGCGTTGAAGATCAGGCGTCTGGTTGAGCAGGAAGCAGTCGATTGAGAAAACCGTGCCTTGATGCAAGTCATCCTCCAGGGCCATGTCCGCCCCCAGGCACCATCTCTTTTTTCAGGCGAACCCCAAGACGGCTGACAAGCCGCCTTCAAGGATGCCAGCGCGAAACCGCCCGCGGCGTATGGGCCGACTTGCTTCCGGCGAGCGCATACGACAGCTGGTTCGCCGCGCGGATGACACTCTTTGCGTGCTTCATCAGTTTGGTTTTTGACAGCCGCGCACTCGGGCCCGAGATGCAGATGGACCCCAGCAATCGCCAGTTAAGGCCGAACACCGGCGCCGCCACACTGGCCACTTC
>NZ_JBFUAZ010000060.1:0-11951 GCF_056406035.1 Polaromonas sp. P1_E1_2
TCGTGGAGCTGATGGCGCAGCTGGTCCAGGTCCAGCGTCGATGGCTCCAGSGCACTTTCATGCGGCCGGCTGTGCAGCGACTTCATCCATGCCATGGCRGTCTTCTCATGTGGAGGGCCTCGATGCAGCTGGACGTCAGCGCATGTCAACGCACGAAGCGGCCCTCGAGGCTCACGATGGAGAGGTCCGCGAAGTCCAGCCCCGTGTGGTCGTCGGGGCTGAAGCTCACCTCCAGCCCGCCCAGGTCGAAGCGTTTCATGCCTTCCAGGGCCGCCTGCAGCGTCTCCCGCGTCGGGTTCTTGCCCGCGCGCCGCAGGCCCTCCACCAGCACCTTGGCAGCGGCATAGCCTTCCAGCATGGCCGGCGACAGCGCTATCCCCTTGGCTTTGGCCAGGTCGTTGGCTTCCTGCACCATCGTGTAGGCATAGGAGCGCTCCGCCGGGTAGACCTGCGTGACGATGACGCCGCGTGAATACTCCCCCAGCGCCTTGATGAAGCCCGCCGATGCGTTGTTGGACAAGGTGACCACGCGCACGGACGACTTGGCGGCGCGCAGGGCCCGCACCCCATCCGCCACGGCGTTGCTCGAGCCGATCCAGAGCACGGCTTGCGCATCGCTTGCCAGAATGGGTGGAACAAGCTGGTTGTAGTCGGGCTTGCTGCGGTCCGCTTTCAGGATATTGGTGGGCTTCAGCTTCGCCTGCGTAAAGCCCTTGTTGGCTCCCTCCAGCCCGTCACGGCCGAAGGAGTCGTCCGCATGCACCACAGCGATACGCTGGATGCCCAGCGTGTGCAGGTGCTCGATGGCCTTCTCGGCCTCGCGCTGGTAGGTTGCGCGCACATTGAAGACATAGCGGTTGACCGGCTGGTGCAGGATCATCGCGCCCGTGGAGGGGCCGACCAGCGGCATATGGTTGGCTAACAGTACGGGCAACACGGCTTCGGTGGGGGGCGTGCCGCGCGTCAGGAACAAGGCGACGGCGCCGCGCTCGGCCAGCTTTTGCGCGTTCTCGCCGGCGAGCTTGGGGTCGAACTTGTCGTCCAGTGACACCAGCTCCAGTTGCCGGCCTGCGATCCCGCCCCGGGCGTTCACCGCATCCAGCCACAGGCGCGCACCTTCGGTGTTTTCCTTGACGCCCGCGGCCACGGGACCCGTGAAACCGGCTGTCTGGCCGATCAAAATCTGTGCGTGTCCTGCGCCGCACAGGACGGCTGCCAGCAGCGCTGTGGCCCATCGACTTACATTACTTGTGTCCATTTGTTAGCTTTCAACCTAGTTGTGGCGAACAATACGGACGGGGCAACATAAGATCAAATACGATTCAGAGCACGCCTTAAGATAAAAAAAATATGGAGTTGGCGTTGACCGACAAGACCCGGATGTGGCTTGTAGCGCGGCTTTCCGGGCGAAAACCCGGTGAAAAGCCTGAAAAGCGTCGCTGACCACGACCGCGATAGTGCACCAGGTTCAGGCCCACTGCATGACTAATATCTGGCGCAGAGAAATTGTTGCTATTCGTAACGAAGCCGTTACAGCCATCAATGGCAATGCGCCATCACCCCGGCCGCAGCATCGCCATCGTGATGCGCGAGACACAGGTCAGTTCGCCCGCGTCATTGGTGAGCTCGATCTGCCACACCTGCGTACTGCGTCCAATGTGCACGGGCCGCGTGGTACCGGTGACCCAGCCGCTGGTGACGCCCTTGAGGTGATTGGCATTGATGTCCAGCCCGACAGCGCGGTGCCCTTCGGGTGCCGCAAAGGCCGCGCCGCAAGAGCCCAGGGTCTCCGCCAGCACCACCGATACGCCGCCATGCAGCAAGCCATAGGGTTGTACCGTGCGGCGGTCCACCGGCACGCGGGCGCGGATGAAGTCGTCACCCACCTCCAGGAATTCGATGCCCAGATGGGTGACCGCACTGTCGGCGTTGTGGTGCGTGAGCAGTTCGACGGAGATGGGCTGTTTCCAGATGCGCATGAAGGTTCTCACAGGGCTGATACCCCTCACTATAAGGTTGCGGCCTACAGCGCTTGGGCACCTTGTCGCGTAGGCTGCAGCGGCGGCCGGGCTTAAGCTGGCCGTATGAGACACACGGACCACACGCACACGGACTGCACGGACTACATGAACCTGGATTACCGGAACCKGGGCTGCCCGGCTCCATCGGTCCGATGACACGTTCGAACAAATGGCTGGCAGGGCTGCTGGGTGTCGCACTGGCCCTCGGCTTGCTGTGGTTTGCCGCACTTCGGCTGTTGCCGAGTGACGAGGAACTCGCGCAGCGCGCCGCCACCGAGCTGGAGGCGCAATTGGGCGTCAAGGTCCGTGTCGGTGCATTGCACTGGCGTTTGCTGCCTTCGCCGGCGGTGGTGATTGAAGAGGCCCGCACGGAACAGCCCCAGCCGATCCTTATTAAAAAACTCACCGTCTACCCGGACCTCTTCGCCCTGTGGCAACGCCGCGTGAAAATTGACCGTGCCGACCTGGAAGGCGCCGTGGTGCCCCAGCTGTCGCTGCGCGGGCTGGGGAAACAGCGAGAAAAAAAAGACGAGATGGCCGGCGATGAACTGCCGCTGGCGCGTTTTGTGTTTCGCGACGTGACCTGGATCTCGCGGCGCGGCATCTCTGTAGTGTATGACGGCGAGGTTGATTTCGACCCCGCGTGGCGCCCGCGCAAGGCCGTGCTGAGGCGTCCCAATGTCGAGCCCACCACCCAGCTGAGCCTGGCACGTCAGGGCCAGGAAGACCGCTGGGACACACGCATCCGCGTGGGCGGCGGCACGGCCGATGGGGAAGTCCGGCTCGAGTTTCGTGCCAACGGGCGCATGCATCTCGAAGGCACCCTGCAGCCCCGCGATATCGAAGTTGAAAGCGCGTTGGCTGCTTTCAATCGCCGGTCTGTCGTTGCAGGCAAAGCGTCGGGTGAAACCACGCTCTCGGCCAATGGCGACACGGTGGCCGAGCTGGCGCAGTCGTTGCACACCAAAACCCCCTTTACGGTGGGCAAGTCCACGCTGCTGCGCTTTGACCTGGAAAAGGCCGTGCGCACGGCCGGCAAGGAACACGCCGGCCAGACACCGCTGGACACCATCACGGGCCAGCTCGACACGCAGAACACGCCCGAGGGCATGGTGGTGACCTACACCGGCGTGAAGGCCAGTTCGGGCGTGCTCACAGCATCGGGTGAGGCCAAAATCGCCAACCGGCAGATTGCGGGCGAGTTTGCCGTTGACCTGGTGGACGGCATTGTGGGCATCCCGCTGACAGTCAGCGGCCCGCTCGACAACGTCAAATTTTCCGTGTCGGGCGGTGCCATTGCGGGCGCTGTGGTGGGCACCGCGGTACTGCCGGGTGTTGGCACGGCCATTGGGGCCCGCATCGGCTCCACGCTGGGCAAGATTTTCAGCCCGGGCCCGGCGCAGCCTGCCAGTGCGGCGCGCAGCGGCAAGGCGCCTGCCGCACCGTCCAAATCGCGCTGAGGGCCCGATCCATCAACGGCGCCCAGTGGGTCTGGTTGCCGTCAATACCCCCATCCGATGCTGAGCTTCTGGCCCTCTGAATTTGCCACAGGTGGTTAAAATCCCGCTGAAGCAGCGCAAGCCAACACCATCATTTTTGCGGATACCCCACGTTTCAACGACCCGCATCAACCGACCATAAGGCCATCGATATGCCACAGCAGCAGTCTGCCGCTTCCAACACCGCATCGACTCCCCTGGAGCGCGCGCTTGGGCAAAACGAGGCCGTCAAGGACACCGTGGAGCAATCGGCCGCCGAGCTGATGGTGATCAACACGGTGCTCAAACAGGAACTCCCGCCGCACGTGCAGGCCGGCGAAGTGGCCCAGGCCCTGCAGAAAACCGACGCCCTCGAAACCCGCATCCAGGAATCCGCGGAAGACCTCGCGCAGGTCAATGAAACCCTGGAACAGGAAATCGGCGAGCGTGCCGACCTGGAACGCGAACTCGCCAGAACCAAAGCAGCCCTTGCCAGGGCTACCGGCCAACCCCAGGCCAAGTAAGTAACCCCCGGCGAAACCGGCTTAGCCGGCGACAAGCCGGGCCATGCCCCGGCCATTTCACAGTTGCCTGCGTGCTGTCATCAATTGGTAAGGGTTTACCCCTAGAATCATTTAACCTTAAATGATTTGCTCTGCCATTTTGGCGCGCTGCTGTGCGCCGGTTGGCGGGCGGTTTTACCCCGCAAGGTCACTCGGCCTTGTCTTTTGGCCTTCACGGCTACCCCACCTTTTGGAGATTTGCGATGCTTCGCCGCCGCTTCCTTTCGTTTGCCCCTCAAATGGCTGCCCTTGCCGCCGCTCCCGCTTTCATTCGCAATGCCTATGCCCAGGAGGGTCTGACGGCCAAGGCCATCACCATCGGCAGCACCGGTGCGACCAGCGGTCCGCTGGCCAGTGTGGGCGCCGAGCTCAAGCTGGGCGTGGACGCAGCCATGGGCCAGATCAACGCCAAGGGTGGCGTGAACGGCCGTATGCTGCAGTTCCAGATGCTGGACGATGCCTATGTGCCGCAGCGCAGCGCCGACAACGTCAGGAAGATGATCGGCGACGGCAGCATTTTTGCGCTGATGTCCTGCGTCGGCACGCCCAACAACGCCGCCATCGTGCCGGTGATTGAAGAGTCCAACCTGCCTTACGTCGGGCCGCGTTCGGGTGCGTCCTCGCTGCGCAAGCCCGGCATGCGCAACGTGTTCCATGTGCGCGCCAGCTTCACCGACGAAACCCAGCGCCTGGTGCAAAGAATCGTGAGCATGGGCATCAAGGACCTGGCCGTCGTCTACCTGGACAACGACTACGGCAAGGAGGTGGTGCTCGATGTCAACCGCGCGCTGCAGGTGCAGGGCGCCAAGGTCGCCGCGCCGGTGGCGCTGGCCGTCGACGGCAAGAACCTCAACGAGGTCGTGAACCAGGTCGTCGCGGGCAAACCCGGCGCCGTGCTGCTTGGCACCGCCGGTTCGGCATCCGTCGGCCTCATTACCGCGCTGAAGAAAGCGTCACCGATGCTGCCTGTCGCAGGCCTGAGCGTGACGTTGTCGGGCGACGGCATCAAGGCCCTGGGCGCGGCCGGTTCCGGCCTGGCGCTGACCATGGTGTTCCCTGACCCATACCGCGCCAAGCTGCAGGTGGTGCGTGACTACCAGGCCGCCATGCGCGCCATCGGCCAGCAGGAGTTCTCGCTCGGCAGCCTGGAGAGTTATATCAACACCCACGTGATGGCCGAGGGCCTGGAGCGCGCCGGCCGCGATGTGACGCGCGGCAAACTGCGCACCGCGCTGGCCGGCCTGCAGAAGTTCGACCTCGGCGGTTTCAGTGTCGACTATGCCGCGCCGCCGTTCGCGGGTTCGAAATTTGTCGAACTGGGCGTGCTCGGCGCAGGTGGACGTTTCCTGGGCTGATGGACCATTGATCCTGGCTGGCAGCGCCTGTTGCCGCCAGCCAGAAAAAACCCCCGGTTGTTGGGTCAGCGGGGGCTTTTGGCATTAAAAAGAAGCTAAAGCCCAATCAGGGCATGCGCAAGCAGCTATCAAATAGATAGCGATTCGTTGATCAGGGTTTGCGGCTCAGCAAGGCGTACAGCAGGATCGCACCAAAGGTCGCGGTGCCGATGCCGCCCAGTGCGAACTGGCCGAACTTCAGCGTGAAGTCACCGGTGCCGAGCACCAGCGTGATGGCGGCAACAATCAAATTGCGGTTGTCTGAAAAGTCCACCTTGTTGTCCACCCAGATCTTGGCGCCGGCCACGGCAATGAGGCCGAACACCACGATGCTCACGCCGCCCATCACCGGCAGCGGAATCGCCTGGATCAGCGCGCCGAACTTGGGGCTGAAGCCCAGCACCACGGCGATCAGCGCCGCCACCACGAAGACGGCGGTGGAATAGATCTTGGTCGCCGCCATCACGCCGATGTTTTCGGCATAGGTCGTTACGCCTGTGCCACCCGCGCTACCCGATACGATGGTCGCCACGCCGTCGCCGATGAAGGCGCGGCCCATGTAGACGTCCAGGTTCTTGCCGGTCATGGCCGTCACCGCCTTGATGTGGCCGAGGTTTTCCGCCACCAGAATGATGGCGACGGGCGCAATCAGCAGCATGGCATTGGCGCTGAACACCGGTGCCGTGAAGCCCGGCAGGCCGACCCAGGCGGCATTGGCGATGCCCGACAGGTCCATCGGCTTGCCAAGGCCCAGTCCGTTGGTCAGCACCGCATAAATCACGCTCGCCACGATCAGGCCGACCAGGATCAGCAGCCGCTGCACCATGCCGCGCGTCATCACGGCTACCAGGGCCACGCTCACAAACGTCACCACCTGCATCCATGAATCGAAATTGCCGGCAGCCATGTTCTTGATGGGAATGCTGGCCAGGTTCAGGCCGATCACCGCCACCACGGCGCCGGTGACCACGGGCGGCATGAAACGTTCTATCCAGCCGGTGCCGATGGACTGCACGATGAAGCCGATCAGCGTGTACACCACGCCGCAGGCGATGATGCCGCCCAGCGCCACGCCCAGGTTGGCATTCGGCCCTTTGCCGGCATAGGCCGTGGCCGCAATCACCACACCGATGAAGGCAAAACTCGAACCGAGGTAGCTGGGCACCTTGCCGCCGGTGATGACGAAGAAGATCAGTGTGCCGATGCCGCTCATCAGGATGGCGATGTTGGGGTCAAACCCCATGAGGATGGGTGCCAGCACCGTGGCGCCGAACATCGCGATCACGTGCTGCACGCCCATCACCGCGGTCTGTGGCCACGGCAGGCGCTCGTCGGGCCCGATGACGCCGCCTTGCTGCAGTACCGCGCTGCTTTTTTCTGTCCAGTCCAGCATTCCCATCATGTCTCCTCTTTATAAAAGTGAGGCAATGCTAGGGGGAATGCGCGCGCCGCACAAGGGCGGGCACGCTGGAGAGGTACCTGGCTCAGGCCAGGAAAGCGGCAACCTGGCGCAGCACCTCATCGTCCTTGAGGATTTTGCGGTGGCCCAGGCCTTCGGTGGCCACCAGGCGCGCGCCGGCAATCGCCTCGCTGTAAGCCACGCCGTCGGCAAAGCGGTTGATGCTGTCCTGCCGGTCATGCACCACCAGCGTGGGCAGGGCGATGCGCGGGCCGACCATCGCCGGCTCGAACTGCGGCATCAAAATGCCTTCGCGCGCCTCGATGCGCCGCTGCATGGCCGCGCGCGTGGATTCGCGCAGGCCGAATACGTGGGCGAACAGCCGCGTGTATTCCAGCGGCGAGGCAGGTGGTGCGAGCAGCACCAGCCGGCCGGCCGCCAGCCCGCGGCTGGCTGCATAAGCGCCGGCGTTCGCCGACAGCGAATGCGCCACCACCGCGCGCAGCGTATGGCCCTGCTGCTGCAGCCGTGCGGTCACGTACTCGAGCACACGCGCGAACTGAGGCAGGTTTGTGACCGAGCCGCTGCTGCGCCCGTGCGCCGGCATTTCAAGAATGACCGGCCGCAGGCCTTGCGCACCCAAGACCTCCGCCAGCGCCAGCATCTGCCCGGCGTGTCCGCCCCAGCCGTGCACCAATAGCACCACCGGGCCGGCAGGTGCGACGGGGCGGCTGTACATCGTCACGCTGGCATCTTCAAAAGGCCATTGCTCAATGTGCCAGTCGGGGCTCCACTTTCTGCGACGGCTCACCCACTTGGGCGGTAGCGGTGTGCCGAACAAGCGGTAAGCCGCCCGCACAGCCAGCGCGGGCCAGAGCTGCTGCGAAGCGCCCAGCCCCCAGCRGAAAATGCGTGTCAGGGGGCTGGCGTTGTAAAAGGCTGCGGTGGCCTGGAGCGATGTGCGTGTCATGGTCTGCTGTCTCCGCGGTTTTCAGTACCAGACCCAGTCTTCATTGCTGCGCGGCAGTGTGCGCAGCGAAGCCTGCACCGCCATCACGGCGCGAACGCCAAAATAAATGCCAAAGCCAATGATCAGGATCAACATGATTTCCTCATTTCTCCGCACGATCGTGCGAAATTAAAACTTGCCAACACATCGAAAATGGCATGGCTGCCCTTTCCGCCCCGTTTGTCTCTTATTTTTTGGTGACTGCCTCGGTCTGGTAGCTCTTGATCAGGCGCTCCCAGGCTGCCTGGGCCCGTTCAGCCGCGCGTGCATCGCGTAGAAAACGGGCATCGTGAAACATCCCCATGGCAATGCTGCTGATTTCCATGACCAGCTGCTCCGCATCGGTGTCGGTCTTCAGTTGACCGGCCTCCATGGCCTGCAGTACGGTGCGCCGCAACGAGGCGCGCCAGCGGGTGACCTCGCCGAGCAGCAGGTCGCGCAACTCGCCTTCGCGGTCGTCCAGCTCAAAGGCGCCCGCAGTGTAAATACAGCCCGACTTGGCCTCGACATCGCGCGTGCGCACAATCCAGCGCTGCACAATCGTCTCCAGCCGCGGCAAACCCTTGGGCTGCTGCATGGCGGGCACAAACACATCGGCAATAAAGCGCCGGCCGAACTCTTCAATCACGGCTTTCTGCAAAGCCTCGCGTGAGCCGATGCGCGAAAACACGCCGCTCTTGGAGATGCCGATGCGGTCTGCCACAGCCTGCAAGGTGATGGCCTCCAGACCTTCCGCCGCAGCCAGGTCGATGCCTGCGCCGATGATGGCGGCGCGGGTCATTTCGCTTTTCTGGGTTTTGGCGTCCATGCAGCGAATATTAGCACGATTGTGCGAAAGTGCAACTCCCTCATCGTGTCACGGTTTTCGGGCCTTCCGCGCGCGCTAGCAGGCGGCGATGCAATCCATCTCAATGTCAAAGTGCCCTGGCCATGCCGGCACGCAGATGAAAATCCGGGCCGGTGGATCCTGGGGGAAGTAGCGGGCGTAAATGGCATTGACCGTTGCAAACTTCTCGACCGAGGTGCAATAGACGTTGCATTTGAGCACCTGGCCCAGCGATGAACCTGCTGTTTCCAGGCAGAGCTTCATTTGCTCCAACACCAGTTCGGTCTGGCGTTCCACAGATGCGTGGACAACTTCACCCGTGGCGGGGTCGAACGGCGGCAAGCCGGCCACATAGACCGTATCGCCATGACGCGTGACGACAGAGGTGGGCGCCTTCCATCGCTGCAGCCAGGTGGAAAGGGGTTCGACGCGAATAATCTCTTTGGCCATGCGTTGCTCCTGGGCGGGTGTACGGGGTGATGCGGGTACATCCACATATATACGCGGCTACGGCACTTCGTTGCTTCGTGCGGGAACGAAGCATTCACACGTGCAGCTAACGACGGCGCCTGGCCGCTGGAGCGGGGCCTTTAGGCATCAGCCCCACCGCCGCCCGGGCCAGGGCATCGGCTTCCTGGTTGCGGTGGCGTGGTATCCACACCAGCCGCGCCGACTCGAAAGACCGCAGCACGGCGCGCACCTCGTCGAACAGCGGAACCAGGCGCAGGAAGGGTTCAGTGGCGGTTCCCGCCAGCTGCTGCACCACCACGCTGTTGTCGCAGTGGATCAACAATTGGGTAGCACCCTGCCGCCTGGCGTATTGCATGGCCGCCATCAGCGCGCGCAGCTCCGCTTCGTTGTTGCAGCCCCGGCCTTCCGCGGTAATAGACAGCGGATGCCGGGTCCCGTCAGGCGCCATGACAAGCGCGCCCAGACCCATGCGGCCGGGGTTCGGCACGGCGCTGCCGTCGCAGTAGATGACCCAGGGCTCGCTGTTCAATGAATACTTTCAGGCGGACAGATGCGCGGCACAGGCGGCCCCATGGGAGACGGCCCGATTAAGCAGAGCCAATCAATATAAGTCATGCCGGGGATACCACCCGGTCGCATTCGCCGCTCTTGGTTTATGGTTGCGTTCATGTTCCAGATACGCAAGTACCAAAACTGGCTGCAGGCTACGCGCGGCCTGTCATTCGACAACTATGACGCGCTGTGGCGCTGGTCGGTCACCGACCTCGACGCCTTCTGGCAAAGCATCTGGGACTACTTCGAACTGCAGTCGCCCACTGCGCACACGGCCGTGCTGGGCCGGCGCAGCATGCCGGGAGCCGAGTGGTTTCCCGGTGCGCAGGGCAACTACGCGCAGCAGGTGTTCCGCCACACGGCCGCGGCCGACGCGGCGGGCGTGCCTGCCATCGTCAGCCACGGTGAAGGCAGCCTGGCGAACGGCGAAGCAGCGCGCGAACTGGGCTGGGCCGAGATGCGCCGGCAGTCGGCGTCGCTGGCCCTGCACCTGAAGGCGCAGGGCGTACAGCCCGGCGACCGCGTGGCCGCCTATCTGCCCAACACGCCCGAGACCATGGTCGCCTTCCTCGCGACGGTCAGCATAGGCGCCGTGTGGAGTGTGTGCGCGCCCGACATGGGCACGCCCGCTGTGCTGGACCGTTTTCGCCAGATTGAGCCCAAGGTGCTGATCGCCTGCAACGGCGTGCACTACGGCGGCAAGGACATCGACCGCCGCAGCGTGGTGGCCGAGCTGGCCGCCGCGCTGCCAAGCGCCACGCACGTGATCCTTCACGAGGTGCTGCCCGGCAATTCAAATGCTATTGATTTGATAGCTGATTGCGCACACCTGCAAAGCGCCACAGCCCGAAACGATGCACAAACAGCGGCCTTCGAGCCACTCTGGCTGCCGTTTGACCATCCATTGTGGATCGTCTATTCCAGCGGCACCACCGGCCTGCCCAAACCCATCGTCCACGGCCATGGTGGCGTGGCCTTGGTGGGGCTGGCGCTGCTGCGCCTGCACAACGACCTGGCACCCAGTTATGCCGACCCGGCCAATCCGGAACGCTTTCACTGGTACAGCTCCACCGGCTGGATCATGTGGAACGTGCAGGCCGCCAGCCTGCTYAACGGYACSACCTGYTGCATCTACGACGGCAACCCGGCGGGCACGAACAAGGACAAGCCCGACTGGACCACACTGTGGCGCTTTGTCGCCAACACGCGTGCTACTTTCTTTGGTGCGGGTGCGGCCTTCTTTGCCAACTGCATGAAGGCGGGGATTGACATYGCGCAGTGTGGTGACCTGGGCCGGCTTCGTACGCTGGGCACAACTGGATCACCGCTCAGCGAAGACACGCAGCGATGGGGTACCGCGCAGTTCGCAAAGCTACGTGATCGGGAAAACCGGACACGCCTGGCCGCCGGGCCGCCCCAAGGCCAGGCAGCCCCAATTTCAGGGGAAAGGGGCAGCGTAACGCCGGAGGTACACGAAGTGAAAAGCGTGGGGGCACCAATCTGGTGGTGCAATATCTCCGGCGGGACTGATTTCGCCGGTGCGTTTATAGGCGGCAACCGCGAACTGCCCGTGGTTCCCGGCGAAATGCAATGCCGCATCCTCGGCTGCGCGGTCGAGGCCTGGAACGACAAGGGCGAGTCCGTTGTCGATGAAGTCGGTGAGCTGGTCTGCACGCAGCCGCTGCCGTCCATGCCGCTGTACTTCGTTGGCGACAAGGACAACCAACGCTACCTCGCGAGCTACTTCGACACCTACCCCGGCGTGTGGCGGCATGGCGACTGGCTCAAGGTTACGCCCTCGGGCAGCTGCATCATCTATGGCCGCAGCGATGCCACTATCAACCGCCACGGCCTGCGCATGGGCACCAGCGAGCTCTACAGCGCGATTGAGGCGCTGCCCGAAGTGCTGGACTCCATGGTGGTCGACCTCGAATACCTGAGTCGCGAAAGCTATATGCCGCTCTTTGTGGTGCTGCGGCCTGGCCATGTGCTTGACGAAGCGATGAAGGTGCGCCTGAACCAGGCCGTCAAGACGGCGTTGTCGCCGCGCTTTGTGCCCAATGAGATTTTTGTCGTGCCTGAAATCCCACGCACGCTATCCGGCAAGAAGCAGGAGCTGCCGATCAAGAAACTGCTGCTGGGCCAGCCGTTGGAGAAAGTCGTCAACAAAGACGCCATGGCCAACCCGGGCAGCCTGGACTGGTATGTGGCCTTCGCGCAAAGCCGGCGGGTGGAGAC
>NZ_JBFUAZ010000061.1:0-11737 GCF_056406035.1 Polaromonas sp. P1_E1_2
GAAAGCGGACAGATCGCGCATTGTTTCTTGCAGAGCTCGCGAAAATCCCGAGAACACATGGAAAGTGGGCAACGCTTTCTGATATTGCTCCTCAAGAAACGCGTCCGCTTCGAGAAAAGCTTCGAGCGTATTGGGCGCGATGCGATCAAGAAAATGATGGACGAGATGGTTGCGCTGCTCGACCATCAGCTCCCAGTTCTTTCGATGAAGCTCACGGGCCTCTTGGTCCACCTGGAGCCGAAATGAAAAAGACACCCAAGGCTTGTCCAGTTGCGTGGGTTCCGCCGAGCTCTCGGCCTCGTCCGACAGAATGTCATCTAGAAACTGTTCAACCAGCAGCCCAAGCATTTGCTTTGTGATCTTGCGACTTCGATCCTCCCTAAACTGCGCTAGCTCGTTCAAGGTGCCCGAAGCCCTCGCGTTCGCCAGTACAAATTTCAGATGCCCCTCGATCTGCTGATAGAGAAGTAGGTTTCGACCAATCTTTCGCTGGACGGCATCTTTAGCTGCAGTCTTGGCGGTCTCGCTGTCATCATTCATTGCAGTTCCCCCGCGAATGATTATGGGCAATAAAAAAGCCGCTGCGAAATCGCAGCGGCTTTTGATAGTTGCTTTGCTAGTTGAGAAGTGATAAAGTAAAAAGCTTTTACCAATCAACAACTTACAAGCATAACTGGCGGAGTGGACGGGACTCGAACCCGCGACCCCCGGCGTGACAGGCCGGTATTCTAACCAACTGAACTACCACTCCTGGTAGTGACAACATTCGCTCTTTCGAGCCAAGTCGCTTGGCCCTTGCGGGCCGGCGGTTGTCAACTTGCGCCTTGGACATCACACACAAGGTGCGATGAATGCTGGCGACCCTAAGGGGATTCGAACCCCTGTAGCCACCGTGAAAGGGTGGTGTCCTAGGCCTCTAGACGATAGGGTCAAAACCTTGGAACTTCCGGATGAGCCCCTGCTTTCACATGGGCCCACAAAACTTCAAATTCTTCCCGACTAACTTTTAACTTTTGGTGGAGGTAAGCGGGATCGAACCGCTGACCTCTTGCATGCCATGCAAGCGCTCTCCCAGCTGAGCTATACCCCCGTCAAGTTATTGAGGTTTCCCTGCAATTGTCGAGCCTTGAATTATAGCCCGAAAAATTGGCCTATTTCAAATCCTCAAACAAGCTTGAGCCGGGAGACCACATCTTCGCGCTTCATGAGCTCCAGAATCGCGTCGAGGGACGGGGTTTGCGGCGTGCCCATGACCAGCACGCGTACGGGCATTGCCAGCTGCGGCATCTTCAGGCCGGTGTCGGCCAGCACCTGTTTGATGGCGGCCGAGATCGCGGCCTTGCTCCACTCGCAGGCCACCAGGGAACTGCTCAGTTTTGCAATGGCCGGGCGCACTGCCTCCGTGACGTGCGTGCTGATGTCCTCAGCACTGGGCTTGCCCCCGGTCACCAGCAGTTGCAGCCAGCCGGCCAGCTCTACGAGTGTGCTGCAGCGGTCTTTAAAAAGCCCGCAACCGCGCGTCACCCATACCGGGTCCACGCCGGTAATGCCTTGGGCAGCCAGGAAGGGCTGCACCAGCGTTGCCAGTGTGTCATCAGGAGTGGCCTTCAGGTGTTGGGCATTGACCCAGCGCAGCTTGGCTTCGTCGAACTGCGCGGCGCTCTTGCCCAGGTGATCAAGGTTGAACCATTCAATGAATTGCTCGCGGCTGAAGATTTCGTCGTCGCCGTGGCTCCAGCCCAGGCGCGCCAGGTAATTGACCATGGCGTCGGGCAAATAACCTTCGGCGGCGTACTGCGTCACCGGCTTGGCGCCGTTGCGCTTACTGAGTTTTTCGCCCTGCTCGTTGAGCACGGTCGGCAGGTGGGCGTACACCGGAGGCTCTTTACCCAGGGCCTTGAAGATGTTGATCTGGCGCGGCGTGTTGTTCACGTGGTCGTCGCCGCGGATCACGTGGGTCATGGCCATGTCGATGTCGTCGACCACCACGCAAAAGTTGTAGGTCGGCGTACCGTCGGGCCGCGCGATCACCAGGTCGTCGAGTTCGTCGTTGCTGATCTCGATGCGGCCCTTGACCTTGTCGTCCCAGACCACACTGCCGCCCTGCGGGTTCTTGAAGCGCAGCACCGGCTGCACGCCTTCGGGCACGGGCGGCAAGGTCTTGCCGGGCGCCGGGCGCCAGGTGCCGTCATAACGCGGCTTCTCCTTGGCGGCCATCTGCTTTTCGCGCAGGGCGTCGAGCTCGGCCACGCTCATGTAGCAGGGGTAGACCAGGCCATCAACCTGCATCTGCGCAAGCACGGCCTTGTAGCGGTCCATGCGCTGCATCTGGAAAAACGGGCCCTCGTCGTGGTTCAGGCCCAGCCAGCGCATGCCTTCGATGATCACATCGACGGCTTCCTGGCTGGAGCGCTCGACATCGGTGTCTTCGATGCGAAGAACGAAGTCACCGCCAGTGGCGCGCGCAAAAGCCCAGGGGTACAGCGCTGAGCGGATATTCCCGAGGTGGATGAATCCTGTCGGGGAAGGAGCGAAACGGGTTCTTGTTTTTTGGGTCATTGAGGCAGTCATACGATAAGGCTCAGGCCGCGGGAGAGGTCGGCCTTGATGTCGTCTACGTGGTCCAGCCCGACGGCCACGCGAACCAGGCCCTGGCCTATGCCGGCGGCCTGGCGCTGCTCTTCGCTGAGGCGCCCGTGCGACGTGGTGGCGGAATGGCTGATGATGGTTTTGGTGTCACCCAGGTTGGTCGCAATGCTGAGCACCTGCGTGCTGTTGATCACCTTGAAGGCATTGGCGCGTGCCGCTTCCGGTGTGTCTCCACGCACGTCAAACGACAGCACCGCGCCACCCAGTCCCGATTGCTGGCGCATGGCCAGCTCATGCTGGGGATGCGATTCAAGACCGGGGTAATAAACGCGCGCAACCGCAGGCTGCGTTTCAAGCCACCTGGCAACGGCCAAGGCGTTGGCGCTCTGTGCCTGCATGCGGATGTTCAATGTCTCCAGTCCCTTGAGCACGACCCAGGCGTTGAAGGGCGCGAGCGTCATGCCGGCGGTGCGCACGATCGGGCCGAACACATCAACGATGAGTTTGGACGAGCCGCAGAGCGCACCCGCCATCACACGGCCCTGGCCGTCCAGGTATTTGGTGCCGGAATGCATGATGAGGTCGGCGCCGAATTCCACCGGACGCTGCAGCGCCGGTGAGCAAAAGCAGTTGTCCACCGCAAGCAAGGCGCCCACGCTGTGCGCCAGATCAGCCAGTGCCCGGATGTCGCAGACTTCGGTCAGCGGATTGGTCGGGGTTTCAGCAAACAGCAGCTTGGTGCCGGGTCGCAATGCAGCCTTCCACTCGCTCACGTCGGTCTGTGACACAAACGTGGTTTCAACGCCGAACTTCCCGAACTCGCGGCCTATCAAGGCGATCGTCGAGCCAAACATCGAACGCGAGCAAATGACGTGATCGCCGGACTTCAACAGCCCCATGCACATCATCAGGATCGCGCCCATGCCGGTCGAGGCGCCGATGGCGGCTTCGGTGCCCTCCATCGCGGCCAGGCGACGTTCAAAGCTTGTAACCGTCGGGTTGGACGTGCGGCCGTAGGTGTAGCCTTCTGTCGGGTCGGCAAAACGCCGCGCCGAGGTCTCGGCATCAGGCTGCACAAAGCCGCTGGTCAGGTACAGCGCTTCGGAGTTTTCACCGTGCTGGCTGGGCTCCAGCGCCACGCGCACGGCCAGCGTATCGCGGTGCAGGTTGTCAGGCAGTTTTCTTTTCGTCATGCTCAGGCTTCTTGCGGATTGGGCAGCGCCAGGCGGGACACGTCCACGTCACCGTCTTCACCGATTTTCTCGGCGGTATCGGCGCGCTGGGAATTCATCGCGGCGATGGTCTCTGCAGTYACGTCGCCCGTGATGTAAACGCCGTCAAAGCAGGAGGCGTCAAAGCCGTCGAGCTTGCCATTGAGCGAGCCTATGGCGCGCTTCATGCCTTCCACGTCCTGGTAGATCAGCGCGTCGCAGCCAATGACTTCACGGATTTCTTCAATCGTGCGGCCATGGGCCACCAGCTCATCAGGCGTAGGCATGTCGATGCCGTACACGTTCGGATAGCGCACCGGCGGCGCAGCGCTGGCAAGGTAAACCTTGCGCGCGCCCGCGTCACGCGCCATCTGCACGATCTCGCGGCTGGTGGTGCCGCGCACGATGGAGTCGTCGACCAGCAACACATTGCGGCCCTTGAATTCGCTGGCAATCACGTTGAGCTTCTGGCGCACGGACTTCTTTCGCACGCCCTGCCCCGGCATGATGAAGGTGCGGCCCACGTAACGGTTCTTGACGAAACCTTCGCGGTAAGGAATGCCCAGCAAGTGTGCGAGCTGTGTGGCACTCGGCCGGCTGGATTCGGGGATCGGGATGATCACATCGATCTCGCTGGGTGGCACGGTGGAGACCACGCGTTTGGCCAGCGTCTCGCCCAGGTTCAGGCGGGCCTGATAGACCGAGATGCCGTCCAGCACCGAGTCGGGGCGCGCCAGGTACACAAATTCGAAGATGCAGGGGTTGAGCTTGGCGTTGGGTGCACACTGCTCGGCGTGCACCTTGCCCTCCAGGTCCACATACACGGCTTCACCCGGCGCAATGTCGCGCTCGAACTGGTGCGAAGTGCCTTCCAGCGCCACCGATTCGCTGGCCACCATCACGGTCGTGCCGTCTTCGTTCTGCCCGTGCCCTATGCACAGCGGGCGGATGCCGAACGGGTCACGGAACGCCAGCAGGCCGTGGCCGGCGATCAGCGCCACCACGGCATAAGAGCCCTTCACACGCTTGTGCACACCGCGCACGGCGGCGAACACATCAACCGGCTTGAGCGGCAGGCCGCGTGTGGTTTTTTCGAGTTCGTGCGCCAGCACGTTGAGCAGCACTTCAGAGTCGCTGTCGGTGTTGATGTGGCGATGGTCGGTATTGAAAAGCTCGGCCTTCAGCTCGGCCGCGTTGGTCAGGTTGCCGTTGTGCGACAGCACGAGGCCGAACGGCGCGTTGACGTAAAACGGCTGGGCCTCGTCTTCGCTGTAGGCGTTGCCTGCCGTTGGGTAGCGCACCTGGCCCAGGCCCACCGTGCCCGGCAGTGCGCGCATATTGCGGGTGCGGAACACATCGCGCACCATGCCCTTGGCCTTGTGCATGTAGAACTTGCGCCCCTGCTGCGTGACGATGCCCGCAGCATCCTGGCCGCGATGCTGCAGCAGCAGCAGGCCGTCATAAATCAGTTGATTGACCGGGGCTTTGCTGACGACGCCGACTATCCCGCACATGGTGTTCCGATCATGATGAGTTGACTCTTCAAAGTTAAATTAAATACTTGGCAAACTGTTCGGGCAATACCGGCTTCAGGGCCTTGAGCGTGGCCGTCAACACCGGCGCGCCCTTTGATTCCCGCCACCAACTGCTGGACTTCAGCGCCGTCATGTCGATCACAACGGTCGCGGCCAGCAGCAAAACAATTCCGCGCAACACACCAAAAGCGGCTCCGAATACTCTGTCCACAGGCGCCAGGCCGACGGCAGCTACCAGCTTCTTCACCACAAAGGCCAGCAGCCCTGCCGCGAACACGGCGGCGATAAAGATCAGCACAAACGCCGCCGCATAACGCACCGGGTCAGAAGCAGACTGCACTGGCAAGCGGRTGGCCAGGTCGGGCGCAAACCATTGCGCCACAAAAAACGACACCACCCAGCCCAGCACCGACAACACCTCATACACCAGCCCGCGCCATGCGCCTAACAGCATGGAAAAACCCAGCACCCCCAGCAAAATCCAGTCAACAGCCGTCACGAAACTACTAATTACAAGGTCAGGATGGCAGCGGGTAAATCAAGGCCCTTGATCTTGGTCGCCGCCTTGTCGGCCTCGGCCTTGGTGGCAAACGGGCCCACGCGGACCCGGATGCGCTTGCCGTCTTTGGTTTCCGCCACTTGTGTATAGGTTTTGAGGCCTGCCTTTTCCACCTTCAGGCGCGCTTCGCGGGCCTTGGCCACATCGGCAAACGCGCCGACCTGAACCACAAAACGGCCATCCGCCTCGCTGGCAGACGGTTTGGCGGCCGGCACAGCGGTGCCGTTCAGCAGCGCGGCGGCGCGCGTGGCGTCATCGTTCGCAGCGGGCTTGGCTGGCTTGGGTTCCGGTTTGACCGGGGGCTTCACCTCGGGTTTGGTTTCCGGTTTTGCTTCATTTTTGATAGCTGCTGGCGCAGATGCAGCAAGGGCTGGAGCCGGTTTTGATGAAAGAATTTCTTCCTTTGGCGCCAGACTGGCGTCAGCGGTTACTTTTTCGGCGGGCTTGTCGGCCACCTTGGGGGCAGATGCGGAAGTGGCTGCAGGGGCACCAGGCCCGGGAATCACCAGGGGCTTGACCGTGCCCTTGCCGGGAATTTCAATCGGGATGTCGACCGGAATGGGCCTGGGCTGGGTGTCAAACAACAGCGGGAAACCCAACACGCCGATCAGCACCAGCACGGCAGAACCGATCAGCCGGTGTTTGGCACGCTTGCGGATCACTTCCACGCTTTCCGTTTGAGCGGCTGACCCGGCATTGGAGGCAGCGTTGGAGCCGCCCCGGCGGAAGTTGAAAAACGGCATGGTGTGGCTTGGATCCGATAAGGGGTGACGTTAACGGTGAACGTAGGCTGACGGCCCCTCTGAATACTTCAACGGGCCGGTTTGTCCTGCATCAGGTGGCCAGGTGCGGGGCCGAAAGACGCGGCACACCGTCCTTCAAAATGCCGCCCACCGTGTAGAAGGAGCCGAACACGACAATTCTATCAGCGGGGGTTGCGGCCCTGACCGCCGCCTGCAGCGCCGCTTCGGGGGATTTGTAAGTGCCGGCGCTTGCATCAGGCCGGGTATTGGCCGCCGTCCACCTGACCTGCAAATCCTCGGCAGAAGCGGCCCGCGGCGTCGGCAAATCGGTGAAATACCACTTATCGATGAGCGGTGACACCCGCGCCAGCATGGGAGCCAGGTCTTTGTCGGCCATGGCACCGAACACGGCGTGTGTGCAGGGGTAAAAGCCCATGGCATCGAGGTTTTCGGCCAGCGCAGCCACCGAATGGGGGTTGTGCGCCACATCCAGCACCAGCGTGGGCTGGCCCGGCACGATCTGGAAGCGCCCCGGCAACTCGACCATCGAAAGCCCGTTGCGCACCGCCTGGGCGGTGACCGGCAGGCGCTCACGCAAGGCCGTCAGCGCCGCCAGCACGCCTGAAGCGTTGACAAGCTGGTTGGCGCCGCGCAGCGCCGGATACGCCAGCCCGGCATACCTGCGCCCGCGCCCTGCCCAGCCCCACTGCTGCTTGTCGCCCGAGAAATTGAAGTCCGTACCAAAGCGCCACAAGTCAGCACCTACTGCGGCGGCGTAATCAATGATGCTTTGCGGCGGCACCGGATCACTCACGATGACCGGCTTCCCGGCGCGCATGATGCCGGCCTTTTCGCGGCCAATGCTTTCACGGTCGGAGCCCAGGTATTCCATGTGGTCCAGGTCGATGCTGGTGATCACCGCGCAGTCGGCGTCCAGCATGTTGACTGCGTCCAGTCGGCCACCCAGGCCGACTTCAAGGATGACCACGTCCAGTTTGGCGTCGGCCAGCAGTTGCAGGATGGCCAGTGTGGTGAATTCAAAGTAAGTGAGCGAAATCGCGTCACCGCCCTGCGTGCGCGCCGCCTCGACGCGCGCGAACTGGGTCACCAGGTCTGCCGCACTGACGATGTCGCCGCGCACCCGGCAGCGCTCTTCAAAATGCACCAGGTGCGGCGAAGTGAAGACGCCGGTGCGGTAGCCGGCCTGCAGCAAGATGGCTTCAAGCATCGCGCAGGTCGAGCCTTTGCCGTTGGTGCCGGCCACCGTGATGACGGGGCAGCCAAAGGCCAGGCCCATGCGCCTGGCCACAGCGCTGATGCGCGTCAGGCCCATGTCGATGCCGACGGGGTGCAGATGCTCGCAGTAAGCGAGCCAATCATCGAGAGTGTTGAGTTGCGGTTGTTCCATACAGCCCACCATTGTCGCAGGGGGTTGCACACCCCGTCGACGCTCACTTGCGTGTAGCGTCTTCCCCCTTGCAGGGGCGACGCCTGCGGCCGGCAAAGCCGGACCGCGGCCCCTGCTGAAAAAAAGCGGGGGTCAAGCGGCGAAGCGATCGGTGGCGGCTATAAGCTGGCGCAGGATGCCGGGTTCGTTGAAGGCGTGGCCGGCGTTGTCGACCATGTGGAATTCAGCCTCCGGCCAGGCGCGGTGCAGGTCCCACGCGGTTTTGGCCGGCGTGGCCACGTCGTAGCGGCCCTGCACGATCACGCCGGGAATCCCGGCCAGCTTGTGCGCGTCGCGGATCAACTGGCCCTCTTCGAGCCATCCGGCGTGCACAAAATAATGGTTTTCGATGCGGGCGAACGCCAGCGCAAAGGCGTCGTCCCCGTGCTGCGCGGTAAAGGACGGGTCGGGCAACAAGGTAATCGTCTGGCCTTCCCACAGGCTCCAGGCGCGGGCAGCCGCCAGTTGCGCGGCGCGGTCAGCGCCCACCAGGCGTTTGCGGTAGGCGGCAATCAGGTCGCCGCGCTCTGCCGGGGGAATGGGTTTGACGAATTCTTCCCACAAATCAGGGAACAACCAGGACGCCCCCTCCTGGTAGTACCAGAGCAGCTCGGCGCGGCGCAGCGCAAARATGCCCCGCACRATGAGCGCCGACACKCGGGCCGGATRGGCYTGSGCRTAAGCCAGYGCCAGYGCGCTGCCCCAGGAGCCGCCGAACACCAGCCAGCGCTCCACACCCAGCAGGGTGCGCAAGCGCTCGATGTCGGCCACCAGGTGCCAGGTCGTGTTGTTTTCCAGTGAGGCACTGGGTCGGGAGCGGCCGCAGCCGCGTTGGTCGAACAGCAGCATGCAATAGCGTTCGGGATCAAACAGGCGGCGATGCTCGGGCGAGCAGCCCGCGCCCGGACCACCATGCAAAAACACCGCCGGCTTTCCTTGGGGGTTGCCGCATAGCTCCCAATACACCGAATGGCCGTCACCGGTTTCAAGAATGCCCGTGCGGAAAGGTTCGAGAGGCGGGTAAAGAACGGCGGGGGCAGTGCGCGTGGCTGAAGCAGCGGTCATGAGGCAAGGCATCCATACAAAAAAATTGGGCCGGTCGGCGTTCTTCATTATTCCAGCCTTGCCAAAAGGCTCGCCTACGCGTCCAGGCCCTTGCCTGCCTTCGCAGAAACGCTACCAATTTGATAGCGGCTTGCGCAAGTCCCGCTTGGCCGGAAGGCCTATTTACCTTAAATCTGCGAAAATCAGGCCATGATCATTCTTTACGGCATCCCCAATTGCGACACCGTCAAAAAGGCCCGCGCATGGCTCGGCGGAAAAGGTGTCGACTATCAGTTTCACGATTTCAAGAAGCAGGGCGTGCCGCCCGACCAGCTGGCGCGATGGGCCCAGGCGGCAGGATGGGAAAAGCTGTTGAACCGCCAGGGCACCACCTGGCGAAAGCTGGATCCGGCGTTGCAGGCAGGCGTGCATGACAGCGCCAGCGCCCAAACGCTGATGCTCGCCAACCCCAGCGTCATCAAGCGGCCCGTGGTGGACTGGGGCAAGGACATCACCGTCGGTTTTGACGCCCCAGGCTGGGCTGCGAGGGTTTGAACGCACGGCAGGCCGACCGGTTACGTTTTGCAGCCTGTTTTGCCTCCAACGGGATTAAAAGGGCAGCTTTACCGTCGATTTACCGAACTCCGCGCCCCAAAATGACTCTGACTTACTAAAATTACGTTTGCCACCCGAGCCATCACCCGACCAGGGTGAGCCCTTTGGCGGTGCAACTTCAGCCACGTGCTGAAAAGGGTTGAATCATGAAAAAAGCGCTTGTTCTCTCYGCTCTTGCTGCCGCCTCCGGGTTGGCWGCTGTACCCGCCTCCGCCATGGACATCCTGGCCCGGGTGATTTCAAGCACGCCGGTGGTGCAGCAAGTGGCCGTACCGCGCCAGGTCTGCAGCAACCAACCCGTCGTTGTCCAGCAACCGAATTCGGGCGCAGGTGCGCTGATGGGCGCCCTTGCGGGCGGTGCAGCCGGTAACGCCATCGGCAATGGCGGCGGCCGTGCGGTTGCCACCATGATCGGGCTGGTAGGCGGCGCCATCGTTGGCGACCGCATCGAAGGCTCAAACAACCAGGTTCAAAACGTGCAGCAGTGCACGACACAAACCTATTACGAAAACCGCCCCAGCCACTACAACGTGGTGTACGAATACCAGGGCACGCAGTACAGCACGCAGATGGCCACCGACCCTGGCCAGTATGTGCGCCTGCAGGTCACACCGGTCGGCGCCATGGCACCGGCGCCGCAGACCTTCCAGTCTGCGCCCCAGCAGCCCCAGACCTATGTGCAGCCGGCACCCCAACCGGTGTACGTCCAGCCTGCTGTGACTTATGTGGAGCAGCCGGTGGTTTACCCGGCTTACTACCCCCGTCCCTATTACCAGCCCTACTACGCGCCCATCGGCCTTTCGCTGAACTTCGGTTACAGCCGGGGCTATGGCCACCACCACTGGCGCTAAGACCAACTGGCGGGCTGAACAAAAAAGGGGCGTTGTCAACGCCCCTTTTTGCTGTCCGCGAATATTCGACTGTTGCTATTTGGGCGTTTCAATCAGGGCACCCTTGAACAGCACCGGCCCGGTCGGCCCGCTGCCCGGCGGCACGCCACCCTTGGGCTCCAGCGTGATCGCCAGCGTCGGCACCTGRCGCATGTMGGTRCCYGCGGCCGTCAGGCGAACCACGGGGTCCGCACTCATCACACCCAACGATTTGGGCGCCGCGCCGGGCGGCAAAGCCCAGAGTTCCAGGGACTTGTCGGGCTGCTCCCTGAAACCACCTACACGCTTGAGCACCAGCGTTTTGTTCTTCGGGTCAAACGTCACCAGCAGCGACGCCGCAGCCTTGTCATCGGTCAGCACGGCCACGTATTCGATCTCGGGGGTGGCTGTCAGTTTGGCGGTCAGCTCGCTCACCTGCCCGCTCAGCCGGCCGTTCACGTTCAGCCCCACGACAACCGCCGCCGCAGTCGCGAGTGCGCCCGCCACAGCCCCGCCGCGCCACAGGCTCAGGCTGGACCACCAAACCATGGCACTCGGAGCGACCCGCGCCGCCTGCATGGCACGCGCCTCCTTGTCGGCCCTGACCAGGTTTTCAATGCGTTTCCACACGGCGGGGCTGGGCGCCGCCTGCGGCTGCAGCTCAGCCACCGAAGACAGCCGGCTTTGCCAGACCAGCGCCGCAGCACGCAAGGTCGCGTTGTCACGTGCCAGCGTCTCAAACCGGCGACGCGCACCGCCGCGCAAGGTGCCCAGCGCGTAGCTGGCCGCCAGTTGGTCCATCAGGGCGGGGTTGTTCTGGATATTCATTACGCGAACCTCGCCATGCAGCCGCGAAGCTGTTCAAGTCCGCGCCGGATCCAGGTTTTAACGGTACCCAAGGGCAGCTTCAGCTGCTCGGCCAGCTCGCCATGGCTCAAATCCCGCAGGTACGCCAGGCTCACCACTTCACGCTGTTTGTGTTCCAGCTGACCGAGGCACTGATGCAGGGCCCAGGCCTGTTCGCTGGCCTGTGTCGTGTCCATCGGGTTGGGCGAGTCGCCGGCCACGGTGTCGGAAATCACGTCGTCGAGTTCCTGCATCAGGTCGGCCCGGTCCGAAGCCCGG
>NZ_JBFUAZ010000062.1:0-11713 GCF_056406035.1 Polaromonas sp. P1_E1_2
CGTCCAGCGAGTCGTTCCAGCCCAGGCAGGCGTCGGTGATGCTTTTGCCGTATTCCAGCGCTTTGGAGTCGTCCTTGCCAGGGGTGAATTTTTGCGCGCCGGCAGTGAGGTGGCTTTCCACCATCAGGCCGAACACATGGCGCGAGCCGCCTGCCACCTGGCCTGCAATGTCGCGCGCCACTTCGACCTGCTTTTCATGCTGCTTGGAGCTGTTGGCGTGGCTGCAATCCACCATCAGCGTGGCCGGCAGCTTGGAGGCTTCGAGCTCCTTGCAGGCCGCCGCGACGCTGGCCGCGTCGTAGTTGGGCGCCTTGCCGCCGCGCAAAATCACGTGGCAGTCTTTGTTGCCGTTGGTCTGCACAATGGCGACCTGGCCGTTTTTGTGCACCGACAGGAAATGGTGGCCGCGCGCCGCCGCCTGGATGGCGTCGGTCGCGATGCGGATGTTGCCGTCAGTGCCGTTCTTGAAGCCGATGGGCGCCGAGAGGCCCGAAGCCAGTTCACGGTGCACCTGGCTTTCGGTGGTGCGCGCACCGATGGCGCCCCAGGAGATCAGGTCGCCGATGTACTGCGGTGAGATCACGTCGAGGAACTCGCTGCCGGCAGGAAGGCCCAGGCGGTTGATGTCGATCAGCAGCTGGCGCGCGATGCGCAGGCCTTCGTCGATGCGGAAGGTTTCGTCCAGGTACGGGTCGTTGATCAGGCCCTTCCAGCCGACGGTAGTACGCGGTTTTTCGAAGTAGACGCGCATCACGATTTCCAGCGTGCCTTCGTACTTCTTGCGCTGTTCGACGAGTTTGCGGGCATAGTCCAGCGCAGCCATCGGGTCGTGGATGGAGCACGGCCCGACGACGACAAGCAGGCGGTCATCCTTGCCCTGGATGATGTTGTGGATGCTTTTGCGGGTTTTGCTGATCAGCGTCTCGACGGCGGTGCCGCGGATCGGGAAAAAGCGGATGAGATGCTCGGGAGGGGGTAACACGGTGATGTCCTTGATGCGTTCGTCGTCGGTCTGGCTGGTCTTTTCGACGCTCGCATACCAGCTGTCGCTGGCGGAGGTGGCTTTGGCATTCATCGCAGGTTTCCTTTTCTAGATGTCGGTCAATTCGGGGCAGTACACACAATTAAAACGGGCAAAAAAAAACCGCCGGAGGTCCGGCGGTTTTTGGAGAATCGGTGCGTTTTATCGGGTCACGCGTTGATCTCTCTACCGCCGGAAGCGCTTGAGAACCAAAAGTAACCAAAATAAAACTTGGCGGAATTCATAAGCTGAAATGTAGCACAGCTCAAGTTGAGCTATCAACTCACGACAATTTTTGAAGGATTTGCCAGGGAATATCCACGTTGGGGTTAATTGGTTTTCTCTTGGGGTCGGAGGCCAACACATCCCTGAATACTTTATAGCCGGTGGCATAGGGCACAAAAATCCAGAAGTCTTTCTGTCCTCCTACGCTCAATGGCGTGCCATAGCCGGGCATCTCTGAGCCATCCATCACAAGCTGTGCTACATATTTGCGCTCGCCTATCGCAAGAGTGCCGCGATCAAAACACCAACGCGCTCCTTTCGCGTCCTGAAAACATTGCTTCCCAAATATCCGTCCCAGCAATGCATCACTTAAAACAGTCTCACCTATATCGCCAATCCGAATGTATTGAAGCCTCTGGCGCTTGGGATCGTCTTTGGAATAAGCCCAGAGTTTGTCCCCCGAAGCGTTCAAGCAAGCGTTTGAAGCCGCTTCGTGCCATGAAGAAAGCGTCGGCTCACCGGTTTTATCAATCCATAGCGTGGGATAACCATTCATGGGACTGTTTTTACTGGTCACCTCGCTCCAATTTTTTTTGAGGACAAGCTCGTCCCAAAGCTGCTTGGCAACATAGGAGCCGCTGATTTTTTTCAACCTGCCACCGCTATCGCAAGCAGGCTCAGCCCGCACCAACGGCATGCCGCAATAAGTTGCTACGACCCAAACCCCCAAAAAAAAAGCGCACCTGCCCACGATTTCCACCTACAGACTCAGGCCGTCCCGCCCACGGTCAGGCCGTCGATGCGCAGCGTCGGCTGGCCCACGCCCACTGGCACGCTCTGGCCTTCCTTGCCGCAGGTGCCCACGCCGCTGTCGAGCTGCATGTCGTTGCCCATCATGGTGACGCGGGTCAAGGCGTCGGGGCCGTTGCCGACAATCGTCGCCCCCTTGACGGGGTAAAGAATCTTGCCGTTTTCGACCCAGAAGGCTTCGCTGGCCGAAAACACGAACTTGCCCGAAGTGATGTCGACCTGGCCGCCGCCGAAGTTGGTGGCGTACAGGCCTTTTTTGATGCTGGCCACGATTTCTTCGGGCTGCTTGTCGCCGCCCAGCATGTAGGTGTTGGTCATGCGCGGCATGGGCACATGGGCATAGCTCTCACGCCGGCCGTTGCCGGTGGGCTTGACCTTCATCAGGCGCGCGTTGAGCGAATCCTGGATGTAGCCCTTCAAGATGCCGTCTTCAATCAGCACGTTGCGCTGGCTGGCGTTGCCTTCGTCGTCCACGTTGAGCGAGCCGCGGCGGTCGGCAATCGTGCCGTCGTCCAGCACCGTTACGCCCTTGGCTGCCACGCGCTGGCCGATCTTGCCGGAAAACGCGCTGGAGCCCTTGCGGTTGAAGTCCCCTTCAAGGCCGTGGCCGATGGCCTCATGCAGCAAAATGCCGGGCCAACCCGAGCCCAGCACCACTGTCATTTCGCCGGCCGGCGCGGGGCGCGCATCGAGATTGGTCAGTGYGGCTTTCACCGCGTCGTTCACGTATTCGGCGATCTGCGCATCGTCAAAATAAGCCAGGCCAAAACGCCCGCCACCGCCGCCCGAGCCGACTTCACGACGGCCTTTCTGCTCGGCAATGACCGTCACGCTCAGACGCACCAGCGGTCGCACGTCGGCGGCGAGCGTGCCGTCGGCGCGCGCGACCATCACCACGTCGTATTCACTGGCCAGGCCCGCCATCACCTGCACGATGCGCGGATCCTTGGCTTTGGCGAGCTTTTCGACTTTCTCGAGCAACTGGACCTTGGCGGTGCTGTCCAGCGTGGCGATCGGGTCCAGGCCCTGGTAGAGCGAACGGCTGCCGGCCACCTTCCGGGCGGGCGTCTTGACGCGGGCAGCCTTGCCGCCCGCAGAAATGCTGCGCACCGTGCGCGCCGCATCCAGCAGCGACGCCTCGGAAATGTCATCGGAGTAGGCAAAGGCGGTCTTTTCGCCACTGACAGCGCGCACGCCCACGCCCTGATCGATGCTGAAAGAGCCGGTCTTCACGATGCCCTCTTCCAGGCTCCAGCCTTCGCTGCGGGTGTACTGGAAGTAGAGATCGGCATCATCGGCGCCGTGGGAGGTAATTTCGCCCAGCGCGCGGCTCAGATGCGCCTGCGTGAGGCCGAAAGGCGCCAGCAGCAGCTTTTCGGCAATCGCCAGCCGTCCGGATGTGGACTCCGTGGTCGGCCGCGCAGCGGACGAGACAGTGGATTTGTTGGCGGTGGAAGCGGGCGTGGAGCGAAGGAAGGTCATGCGGCCATTGTAGGCAGTCTGCCCTGCCCCGTCAGGGCCTGTGCACAGGCCGGTACGAGGCCCAGGGCTTTGCCCGCCGAGTTCCGGCCGTCGCAAGGCAAGTCGCGGTCATGATGCCTTGCGCGGGCCCTCGGTGAACTCAGGCGATTAGCGGCTGGTAACGCATTGACAGCGCTTCGCGCACCTGCTCCAGGGGTTGACGCCAGTCCCCAGCCGCGGCCTGGCGAAATATCCTTGCGCTCGGATACCAGGGGCTATCGCTCCTCTCCAGCAGCCAACGCCAGTCGGGGATGTAGGGAACCAGAATCCAAACCGGTTTACCCATGGCACCCGCAAGGTGTGCCACGCTGGTATCCGACGTAACAACCAGGTCCAGTGAGTCGATCACAGCTGCCGTATCGGCGAAAGTCTTCAGCGCMTCGCCCGGACAGAGGATGTGAGGTTGCGTCTTCATGACAGGAATGTCCACTTCACGAAGCATGGGTTGAAGGCATATTGCCGGCATTCCGTCGGGCAGGGCTTGCAGAAATTCCGCAAGTCGCAGAGAGCGTAGCCGGTCGCGCTTCTGTTTGGCGTTGCCGGACCAAACAATGCCCACCCGGGGGGTAGCAGATCCAGCCAAGGCAGCGAGCCGCTGTTGCCAGGCCGCCTTTTTATCGGGATCGGCTTTCAAATAAGACAAGCTCGCCGGCACAAACCCGGTCCGATGATGCCCCAGGGCCAATGGAAGGCTCATCAAGGGACAATAGCAATCAAACGGCGGCAAGGGCTCATGCTCCTCCAGAACGCGGGTCACCCCTGGAAGAGTCCCCATCAGCTCTTTAAGTCCCGCCTGCACCTGAAGCACAACGCGCGCGCCCTGCGCGGCCACTTCCGTGGCGTATCTGGAAAACTGGATGGTGTCCCCAAATCCCTGTTCACACGAGAGCAGGATCGTTTGACCGGCGATAGCCTCCCCACCGAGCCAGAGAGGCTTTGCAAAGACCTTGCGCTCTTTCACGTCTTTTTCTTTCGCGCTTCTGAGCCGCCACTCGTATTCCGTCCAGCCCGTTGCATAGTCGCCATTCAGCAGGGCGCTAAACCCGAGATTGAAATGAGCGGCGAAATTCCCGGAGTCCAGCTCAAGGGCCGTCCGGTAACTTTTGATGGCGTCATCATGGAAGCCCTGTTCACCCAAGGAAATACCGAGGTGAACCAGCGTATTTGCGTCCCCTGGATTGAGATCCAGTGCCCGCCGCATCAACGGAATCGCCCGTGCGAAATCTCCCGCGGCCTCGCACGCGGCCCCCAGGTTGCTCATGAATTGGGCGTTCTCCGGCTCCAGCGCAAGGGCTTTTTCGTAGGGCGCTATCGCCTTGAGCGGCAAATTCTGGGCGCTGTACAGGTTTCCCAGATTGCAGAGAAGCCCGACTGATTCGGGAAATCGGCGAATGCCTTCCTGCATGATCTCTTCCGCCTCCGTCATCTGCTCATGTTGAAAGAGTTCATAGCCCAATTCACGATAGGCCGGTTCAAACTCTGGCGCAAGCAGCACAACCTTCTTGAATCGGTGAATGGCCTGAGATACGTTTGCCTCCCGCTGTGCGAGCGTTCCCAACATGAAATGCGCGTCATGCTGTGTGGGATCCAGACTTGCGGCCTGTTCAAGTGCCGCCTTGGCTTCCAGAAGGTGGCCCTGCTCACTTAATACATATCCGAGATTGATCAGTGCGAAGACATCTTCTGGATCGGCCTTCGTTGCCTCGCCGTAGCACAAAGCCGCCTCATAAAGCTTGCCTTCTGCCAACAAGGCATTGCCATTCTTTTTGAGTTCAGCGCAACGATCCTTGTCAGGCGCACCGACGCTGGCTGCAGCGCTCGACGAAGCCGGCAGGATTTTTCTTAGAAGTCCGAACATGCTGCTCCAGAAAAACAGTAAGAACTACAGCTGTAAAGAAAGCCACTGCGTCAATTCATCGGCATAGGCATCATTAACGCCGCGGTCTTTCAATGTCCACAAAAAGGCATTACCCAGCTTGGCTTTTTTGTAGGTATTGAGTTTGTTGGCCCGTTTAAAGGCAGCGAGTTCATGCGACATCTTTATCAGCGTTTTTTCTGCTTTTTCCGCAAATTTCTTTTCTTTCACCGACTCTTTGGCCGGCAGCTCGCGGATCACGAGTTCCGCCAGCGAAATGCCGCACTGACTTGCGGCCCGCGTATCAAACCAGTCAAAAAACTCCATATGAACCTCCTTGTTTAGCTCTGCACCAAGCGCTTGGCCTTGGCGATCGACATCAGCATGCCGATGGCCAGTCCCAGCGTCACCATGGCCGTGCCGCCATAGCTGATGAAAGGCAGCGGCACGCCCACCACGGGCAGGATGCCGCTGACCATGCCCATGTTGACGAAAGCATAGGTGAAAAAAATCATGGTCAGCGCACCGGCCAGCAGGCGCGAAAACAGGGTCGATGCCTCCAGCGCAATGGCCAGTCCGCGCAAAATCAGGAAGATGAACGCCGCAATCAACAACAGATTGCCCAACAGACCGAACTCTTCGGAGTACGCCGCGAAGATGAAGTCGGTGGTGCGCTCGGGAATGAACTCCAGGTGCGTCTGGGTGCCGGCCATAAAGCCCTTGCCCGTGATGCCGCCCGAGCCAATGGCGATCATGCCCTGGATGATGTGAAAGCCCTTGCCCAGCGGGTCGCGCGAGGGGTCGAGCAGCGTGCAGATGCGCTGCTGCTGGTAGTCGTGCAGGATGGGCCAGCGCACGCCGTCGGCACAGATTTGCGGCTCGAACCACACCACGAGGAACACGCCGATGAGGCCCAGCAGCACTGGCGGCAGGATCAGCTTCCAGCTCAGCCCGGCAAAAAAAATCACCGCGAGCCCCGCGGCCAGCACCAGCAGGGAGGTTCCCAGATCAGGCTGCTTCATGATGAGCCCGACCGGAACGAGCAGCAACAACCCGGCGGCCAGGAAGTCCAGCGGGCGTAGCTGGCCTTCGCGTTTCTGAAACCACCAGGCCAGCATCAGCGGCATGGCAATTTTCAGGATTTCGCTGGGCTGGATCACCACGCCCACATTGAGCCAGCGCCGAGCGCCTTTTTTGGTGATGCCGAAAACGGCCACGGCGACCAGCAACGCCACCCCGGCAATGTAAAGCGGCACGGCAAAAGCCATCAAGCGCTGGGGCGGCACCTGGGCCACCACAAACATGATGGCGCCGGCAATCAGCATGTTGCGGCCATGGTCGATAAACCGGGTGCCGTGGTCATACCCTGACGAATACATGATCAGGAGGCCTGCACAGGCCAGCAAAAACACCGCAAACGCCAGCAGGCCGTCAAAGCCCTGGAGCAATGGCAAGGTTCGCTGATAAAGGGAGGGTTTGTCGAAAACGGCGGCCATGCGCGGATTATCCGTCAGCCTTGAAGCCGGGAACGCGTGGCCGGGCATCCCGCGAAAGCGGGCATCGCTATCAATTACATAGCTGCTCGCGCTGGCCCTGATTGGCTTGAAACCCTGTTTCACTTAAAACCGGCATCAAACACCGCGAAACCCGGGAAATCGGCTCCGGCAAAACCTGTGGTGGCCAGCCCGTCTAACATGCGGCATGCGCACCACCCACCTGCTCTATCTCCACGGATTTCGCTCCTCCCCCCAATCCGTGAAAGCAAAAAAAATGGCCGCTGCCGTGCAGCAGCGCCATCCCACCGTTCACTGGTGGTGCCCGCAGCTGCCACCTTCGCCGCACGCCGCGCTGCAGATGGTGAAGGACGAAATTGCCGGCTGGCCCGGCAAGCCGGGCTACCAAAGCATGGGCGTGATCGGCTCTTCGCTGGGCGGCTTTTACGCCACTGCGGTGGCCGAACAGGCCGCTTGCAAGGCCGTGCTACTCAACCCGGCCGTGGAGCCGGCGCGCGACCTCACCCGCTACATCGGCGAGCAAACGGCCTGGCACAACCCGGAAGAACACTTTTTCTTCGAACCCCGCTTTGTGGATGAGCTGAAAGCACAGCACGCCGGGCCGCTGAAATCGCCGCAAAACTACCTCGCCATCGTTGCCAAGGGTGACGAAGTGCTGGACTGGCGTGAAATGACGGCCCGTTATGCGGGCGCTCACATCCGGCTGCTGGAAGGCGGCGACCATGCACTGAGCGACTTTGACCGGCATTTGCCGACCATCCTCGACTTCCTGGCATTGGCCTGAAATCTCTCTGAAGCAGCCCTGATTACACTAGTCTCAAGTCATCAAAGACACCAAAGGGATCCCGTTTTGTTTGTATTGTTTGAAGAAGCCGGCAAGTTCCTGGCCGGCCGCATTTTGTCCGAGAGCGATGCCTCGCTGCAGGTCGAGCTCGACTCGGGCAAGCGTGTGAAGGTCAAGGGCGTTAATGCCCTGCTGAAGTTTGAAAAGCCATCCCCTGCCGAGATGGTGGCCGCCGGCCAAAAGCTGAGCCACGATATTGAGCTGGACCTGGCTTGGGAATTCGCCAGCGAAGACGAATTCGGCTTTGCCGACCTGGCGCGCGATTACTTTAGCGCCGACGGCAAGGCCGCCTCGCTGGAGCAGCAGGCCGCCGCGCTGTTTCGCCTGTACGACGCGCCGCATTACTTTCGCCGTGCCGGCAAAGGCCGCTTCAAGAAGGCACCGGCGGAAATCCTGCAGCAGGCGTTGGCCGCCATCGAAAAGAAGAAGCAGGTCGCGGCGCAAATCACCGCCTGGGCCGAAGAGCTGGGCCGCGGCGAATGCCCGGCGCCGGTGCGCGAGCAGCTCTACAAAATTCTTTTCAAACCCGACAAGAACAGCGCTGAATACAAGGCCGTCGTCGAAGCCTCACGCGCCACGCACACCGCGCCGCTCGATTTGCTGCAAAAGGCAGGCGCCATCGCCTCGCCCTACCAGTTCCACTGGAAGCGCTTTTTGTTCGAGAACTTTCCCAAGGGCACGGGTTTCCCGGCGCTGCAGGCGCCCGAGGTCAAGGACGAATTGCCGCTGGCCGACGTGAAGGCGTTTTCCATCGACGACTCGGCCACCACAGAGATCGACGATGCGTTGTCCGTGCAAGGCCTGGGCAGCGGCACTGTCACGCTTGGCATCCACATCGCCGCGCCGGGCCTGGCCGTATTGCCCGGCAGCCCGATCGACACCGTGGGCCGCGCACGGCTTTCTACCGTGTACATGCCCGGCTACAAGCTGACCATGTTGCCGGATGACATCGTCAAAAGCTACACGCTGCAGGAGGGCCGCAACTGCCCGGCCCTCTCGCTGTACCTCACACTGGATGAGGCCACGCTGCAGATCAAGGAAAGCGTGACCCGGCTGGAGCAGGTGCCCATCGTCAGCAACCTGCGCCACGACGTGCTGGACAGCACCTTCACCGAGGCTTTTTTTGAAGCTGCGCAAAGCAGCCCGCCTACCGGCGTTCAGTGGGGCGTGGAGCTGACCTTTTTGCACCGGCTGGCCAAACACCTGAAGGCCCAGCGCGAAATCGTGCGCGGCAAACCCGAGAACTTCAACCGGCCAGACTACAACTTCAGGCTGGACAACCCCACAGGCGGCGAGCCCCAGGGCAACGAGACGGTCAGCATCAGTACGCGCCAGCGCGGCGCACCGCTGGACTTGATCGTGGCCGAGGCCATGATCCTGGCGAACAGCACCTGGGGCGAGTGGCTGGCCGAGCACGGCGTGCCCGGCATTTACCGCAGCCAGGCCAGCCTCTTGCCCGGCGTGAAAGTGCGCATGGGCACCAAGGCCCTGCCGCATGCGGGCATCGGCGTCAAAAGCTATGCCTGGAGCACCTCGCCGCTGCGCCGCTACACCGACCTGGTCAACCAGTGGCAAATCATTGCCTGCGCACGCCATGGCCGCACGGCGGCACTGGCTGCGCCGTTCAAGCCCAAGGACGCCGAGCTGTTTTCCATCATCTCGGGCTTTGATGCCGCCTACAGCGCCTACAACGGGTTCCAGGCCGGCATCGAGCGCTACTGGACACTCAAATACCTGCAGCAGAACAACCTCACCGAGCTGACCGCCACCGCCTTCAAGGACAACCTGGTGCGCGCCGACGAGTTGCCGCTGGTGCTGCCGGCCGCCGGTGCGCAGGGCCTGYCGCGTGGCGCGAAAGTGCGTATAAAGCTGGGCGAGATCGACGAGATTACGCTGGATATTTCCGGCACAGTGGTCGAGCGGCTGGACGTGGAGATGGATGAGTCTCCTGATCCGCTGGGCGAGGAGGATGGCGAGTCCGAGATGGCCGCCGGCCCGATCTCGATTGCAGTCGATGTCAATGAGCCACAAACCGATGCCGCTGTGGCGGCTCCGGTCGCCGGTTAACACCGCAATACGCTCATAAACACCGATAATCTCTTCCTGTGAAGTCACCAAGCACACTGCAAATCGCCCTGGGCGCCTCCATCGCCTTTCATGCGGTGTTGCTGACGGCGCGTTTTGTTGATCCGGACCGCTTCAACCGTGTCTTTCAGGACACGCCGCTGGAAGTGATCCTGGTCAACGCCAAGTCCAACGAAAAGCCTGACTTTGCCAAAGCCATCGCGCAGGCCTCGCTGGCCGGTGGTGGCGAGATGGAAAAAGGCCGCGCCACTTCTCCCCTGCCGCCTTCGGCCCTGATGGAGCTGGGCGACGCCACCGAAGACGCCCAGCGCAAGGTCGATTCCCTGCAGGAGCAGCAAACCCAGTTGCTCGCCCAAATCAAAAAACAGCTGGCCTCSATGCCRCCGCCCGACCCCACACAGCCCGCCAACAACCCGGCGCAGGCCGAGCGCGAGGAAAAACGCAAGCAGCTCGTCAAGATCCTGGCGGAAATCGAGCGGCGCATCAACGAAGAAAACGCACGGCCGAAAAAGCGCTACATCAGCCCGGCCACACGTGAAGAGGTCTACGCCGTTTATTACGACGAACTGCGCCGCAAGATTGAAGACAAGGGGACGGTGAACTTCCCCGAGCTGGCCGGCAAAAAACTGTACGGTGAACTCACGATGATTGTGACGGTGAATTTTGACGGCAGTGTGATCGACACGGAAGTCGTGCAGACCTCGGGCAACCTGACGCTGGACCGGCGGGCGCAAAGCATCGTGCGCGGCACGGGGCCTTTCGGCAAGTTCAGCGATGCGATGCGCAGCAAGGCGGACCAGATCGTGGTGGTGTCGCGCTTCAAGTTCACGCGCGATGACACGCTTGAAACCAAACTCACCAGCCGCTAGCCCCGACTGCTGCTTTCAGCCCCACGCACATGAACACCCGGCCCCGCCATGGATAAATATTACGTCCTGGGCAACCCGATCGCACACAGCAAATCCCCGCTGATTCACGCGCGATTTGCCGAGCTCACGGGGCAATCCCTGCAATACGAACGCCTGCTGGTGCCGCTGGAGGCGTTCGGCGCCACACTGGCTGAACTGGTACAGGGCGGCGTAAAAGGCTGCAACGTCACCGTGCCTTTCAAGCTGCAAGCTTTTGAAGCCGCAAGCACACGGACCGACAGGGCGCAATTGGCCCAGGCCGCCAACACGTTGGTGCTGCAAGGCGGCGCCATCCACGCCGACAACACCGACGGCGTGGGCCTGGTGAACGACATCCAGAACAACGCCGGTGTTTCGCTGGCCGGGCGCGATGTGCTGCTGATCGGCGCAGGCGGTGCCGGCGCCGGCGCGCTGGCCACCCTGCTGGCGGCCGGGCCACGCCGTCTGGTGCTGGTCAACCGCACGCGGGCGAAAGCCGACGCGCTGGTGGCACGGCACCGGGCACACTCGTCCATGCAGGGCTTGCTACAAAAAACGGAGCTACTCGCGCACGACCTGCAAGGGCTGCAGGGCTATTTCGATGTAATTGTCAATGCCAGCGCAAGCAGCCTGACTGGCGCGGGGGTGCCGGTTCCGGCGCGGGTGCTCAAGCCCGGCGCGCTGGCCTGCGACATGATGTACGGCCCCGCCGCGGCGGGCTTCATGGCCTGGGCCCGGGAAAACGGCGCAACGCCGCGCGACGGGCTGGGCATGCTGGTGGAGCAAGCCGCCGAGGCCTTCGCCCTGTGGCGCGGGGTTCGTCCGCCCTCTGCCCAGGTATTGCGGGAAATGCGGGCGCAGCTGGCATGAAGGCATGCACGCCATGAAAGCACTCCTCAGGCTCATCGGCCTCGGGCTGCTGGCAGGCCTGGCGCTGCAACTGTTTTTTGT
>NZ_JBFUAZ010000063.1:0-11696 GCF_056406035.1 Polaromonas sp. P1_E1_2
AGCCCACCCCAGATTCCCCGGCCGGGGCGCTTTTCAAGCCAGACCGAGCCATCAGGCTTCTGCGCCCACTGCAAACTCAGCGCCTGCGCACTGCGCTTGAGCTTTCGTGTCTTCACGGGATACCTGCCGGGATCGCCGGCGGCAAAACCGCGGCACAGGTTTTGTACGGGGCATAACAGGCACTGGGGCTGGCGGCCCATGCAAATCGTGGCACCAAGATCCATCAGTCCCTGCGTATAGCGCGGCATGGTTTCGGGCAGGTCCTGCTCAGGCAGCAGCTCTGCAGCCGTGTCCCAAAGCGCCCGTTCATTGGCACTTTGAGCCAGATCAGCAGAAAAACCCAGCACCCGCGTTAGCACCCGTTTGACGTTGCCATCCAGAATCGCAACACGTTCGCCAAAACAAAACGAGGCGATGGCCGCGGCGGTTGAACGGCCTATGCCTGGCAGAGTCTGGAGCTGCTCGGCCGTCTCCGGGAATCGCCCGGCATGCAATGCCATGACGTCCTGAGCGCAGCGGTGCAGATTGCGCGCGCGACTGTAATAACCCAGCCCGCTCCACAAGCCCAGCACCTCGTCTTCGCCAGCCACAGCCAGCTCCTTGACCGTCGGGAAGCGCAGGAGAAATCGCGCGTAATAGTCCAGAACCGTTGCGACCTGGGTTTGCTGCAACATGATTTCAGACAGCCAAACGCGGTAAGGATCACGCGTGTTCTGCCAGGGAAGGCTGTTGCGTCCGTGGGAAGCCTGCCAGCGCACAATTTCCCCGGCAAATCCGGGCAACTGGCATGAGGCCGTTTGCTTCACAGCAACCGCTTTCCGCCCCGCAGGTGTCTTGGTGGATTGCGACCGCGTCAACGCTCAGGCAGCCTCGGGCACCGCGGCATTTTCTGCGGCAGCGGCGCCATCCGGCGTCCTGGACTGCGCTGAAGAGCCCATCAGATGGGAAGTCAGCTCCGTGAGCTTGTTGTCCAGCTCATCGAGCACACGCTCCTGGATGTCGATTTCAGCGATCCGCTCATCCAGACCAGACGCCGCTTGCTGGATGCGCTCGATAGCTTCAAGCCTGCGGCCGAAATTGCGCCGCCGCTCGCGCAACTGCGCATCAAGCTGCGATGCCGCTGACTTGTTCCAGAGCTCAACTTCGCCAAGGGCGGATTCGTAGACCACCCGCAAGCGCGTGGCCAGGGCACGTACCAGCCGCTCGGAAAATTCCGGCTGGGAAAGTTTCAGAACATTGCCCACACCAAGATATTGCAAGTGGCTGCGTTCAATTTGCTCCAGGTCGTGCTCATAGCGGATCAGCTCCGGCTCTTTTGGCGCCTGCAGCGAAAAACTGAACTCGGCATTGAGCTGGCGAAAGGATGCAGTCAACATGGACTGGATTTCACTGCTCATGATCTGTGACTTCTGCAGTCCCTCGCGAAGGCGGGAAAAAGTCTGGCCATAAGCCTTCTTGACGCCCAGCTTGATGCCCGGCTGCTTCAGCGCATGCGTCAGCTCGGTCAGTTCTGCCTTGAGCGTCGGCGTGCTGAGCAGATTGAATACGTCACGGAGCAATTTGAGGTGGACAGAACGTACCGCGTGAATTTTCGAGCCGCTGGTGTCGAACTCAGCCTGCTCCTGCTCGATGCGGCTGCGCATGTGCTTGATGACCGAGACGTTCTTTCCTCTCAGGCCACGCAACTCAATCATCTGTTCGGCCAGATCGCGCCGGCGGATGTGCATGGCCCGCCCCGCTTCGGTCCGGAGTTCGCTGATACCGCCCGACACCGCTGTACGCAGGATTTTTTGGCGCTGTCCCATCACGCCCTGCCCCAGCGCCAGCTCGAGGGCAGGCAGGTGGCTGGCCTCCAGCAAGGCCTTGTCTCGCGTGACCTTGGCCACCAGCCCTTTTTGGGCCGATACGGGAATGACCTGGGATTCAGGCAGGCCCAGGATTTCGGCAGATGTTGCACGCTGCTTGTCGATCTGTGCCTGTACTTGTTCGGGCGTGCTTAACGCGTCCCAAAGGGTGTCGATCTTGTTGAGCACCACCAGGCGTGCATCGGTGCCATCACCGTCGGTGATCAAATGCTCGCGCCATATGGCGAGGTCGGACTTGGTGACACCGGTATCGGCGGCCAGTATGAACACCACGGCATGGGCCTGGGGGATCAGGCTCACCGTCAGTTCGGGTTCTGCGCCAATGGCATTGAGACCCGGCGTATCCAGGATGACCAGGCCCTGTTTGAGAAGCGGGTGCGCAATATTGATCAGCGCGTGGCGCCACTTGGGCACCTCTATCAGGCCGTCTGCGCCTACACGCGGGTTGTCCTCCGGGCTGCTGTCATGCCAGAAACCAAGAGAGCGGGCTTCGTCCTGGGTGACATGGCGGACTTCGGCCACTTTTTCGAGCGCCTGCGCCAATTGCGCCGGGTCATTCACGTCGAGGTCGATCCGTGTCCATTTTTCAGGTACCGCGCGCCACTCCATGAGGGCTTGCTTCTGCAGGCGCGTCTCGATGGGAAGCAGGCGCAGGCAGGGCGGCACATCCGCGTCGTAGCCCAGCTCGGTCGGGCACATGGTGGTGCGGCCAGCGCTTGCCGGCATGATGCGGCGGCCATAACCGGCAAAAAAGATCGCATTGATCAGCTCGGACTTGCCGCGCGAGAATTCGGCCACAAAGGCGACCATGACCTTGTCGGAACGTACCTGTGACTCGAGCCGCTGCAGGCGCTCCTCAACCGCTGCATCCAGCAGGTCATGGTCCTTCATCCACTCTGCAAGCAGTTTCAGGCGCAACGCGAATTCGCGCCGCCACGTGCCGTGCTGGTCAAATTGTTCGTTAAAAGACATCGGTCTACCGTAAAGTGTGTCGGTCAATATAGCATCGCAAACCCGAAAGAACCATTGGCGCGTCTACGGACTCAAGGTTTCTGGCAATTCGCACAGTAAAAAGTGGACCTTTGCCCCTGCCGGAGGGTCTTCACGGGTGCTGCGCACACCCGGCAGGGCAAGCCGGCGCGGTCATAAACCATGGCTTCCAGCTGGAAATAGCCCGATTCACCCTGTGCATTCGAAAAGTCCCTCAGGGTGCTCCCCCCCTTTGTAACAGCTTGGGCCAGTACCTGGCGGATCGCCCCGTGAAGCAAGGCCGCGCGGGGCTTGCTGATCCGGTTTGCCCGGGTGGTCGGCCGGATTCCGGCCAGGAACAGGGCTTCCGACGCATAAATATTGCCGACACCAACCACGGCCTCCCCGCCCAGCAATACCTGCTTGATCGCCGTTTGCCGCAGTTTTAGCGCCCGGTGAAAGCTTTCCGAGTCAAAAGCGTCCGTCAGCGGCTCGACGCCGAGCCGGCCAAGCAGCTTTTGGGCGGCAGGCGCGCCTTCATCGCTGGCATACACCACAGCCCCAAACCGGCGCGGGTCGTTCAGACGCAAAGTGCCCCGGCTGGTGGCCATTTCAAAGTGGTCGTGCTTGCCCAAGGCGGGGAAACCGTCGCCGAAAGCCACGCTACCGGACATTCCGAGGTGGATCAGCAGCAGCCCGTTGCTCAGATCCACCAAAAGGTACTTGCCGCGGCGGCGAACCGCCAGCACCTTCTGGCCGGCAAGCTTGTGGGGCGCGCAGCCCAGCGGCCAGCGCAGGGGCTTGCCCATCTGGACGCGCTCAATGACGGCGCCGGCGATACGGTCCGCAAAGCTCAACCGGGTGACTTCAACTTCTGGCAGCTCAGGCATGGTTTTGTAAATAAGGGCGCTACTGCATGGCGCAAGAAGACAGCGGTGGGCCAGCCGAAGATCAGGGCCGCGGCGTAAAGCGGCAGCGCAGCCGGGAAGCTTCAATTATCATGGTTCGATGAAGAAAAAAATTGGCCTTGCCATCAGCGGCCTGTGGCTGGCTGTTCCCCTGGTCCTGGCGCAGACCGAAGAACCGCTCCTGGCTGCGCCCTCAACGCTTGTCGAGGCCAAGGCCGCACAGGAAGCGACTCCATCATCGCAGCTGGATGGTGCCCTTTTTTACCAGCTGCTGGTGGGTGAAATGACCCTGCAGGAAGGCGAGCCCGCCGCAGGATTTGCGCTCATGCTGGACGCCGCCCGCAAAACCGGCGATGCGCAGCTCTACCAGCGCGCTACGGACATCGCACTGCAGTCGCGCTCTGGCGATRCCGCACTGCAGGCAGCCCAGGCCTGGAAGGCAGAGCAGCCCGCCTCGCGCGAGGCAAACCGTTATGTCCTGCAGATCCTGGTGGCATTGAACCGAATTGCCGACACGACCGAACCGCTGCAAACCGAAATCCGGCTTGCTCCGGAAATGGAACGCGCTGCGGCATTGACTGCGGTACCCCGGATTTACGCGCGTGTCCCCGACAAAAAACTGGCCAGCACAGTGGCCGAAGAAGCGTTGACCACCTACCTGAACAACCCCGCCACCGCCAGTGCCGCCTGGACCACGGTGGGGCGCATGCGGCTGGCCGCCGGCGACAGCAACGGCGCGCTTGCGGCAGCCAGGCGCGCACAGGCTGCAGGCCCGCTCTTCGAAGGCCCGGCCCTGGTCGGGCTGGAACTGATGGACCCGAAACAGCCCGAAGCAGAAAATCTGGTCCGCAAATATTTTGAAGGCAACGCCAAAGCCCTGCCCGAAGTACGGATGGCCTATGCGCGCGCGCTGCTGGATGCCCAGCGCTACGCCGAAGCCGCCGCCCAGCTGCAAGTGGTGACCCGCGAAAAACCCGAGCTTCCCGAAGGCTGGCTGGTGCTGGGCTCCCTGCAATTGCAGGACAACCAGCTGGCACAGGCACAAACCTCGCTGGAGCGCTACGTCACCCTCGCCCAGCAGCAGACCGCCGAAGGCGAGCGCAACCGCGGCCTGGCCCAGGCCTATCTCTCGCTGTCCCAACTGGCCGAAAAACGCAAGGACTATGCGGCGGCAGAAAGCTGGCTGGCCAGGATTGAAAATTCCGCTGACCTGACCCAGGCCCAAACCCGGCGCGCCTCTATCCTGGCCAGTCAGGGCAAACTGGAAGAAGGACGCCAGCTGATCCGCAAGCTCCCCGAACGCAACGCTGCTGACGCAAGGCTGAAATTGAACGCGGAAGTAGGCCTGCTCCGCGAATTCAAGCAGTACCAGCTGGCCCATGATGTGCTGGCACAGGCCCTGGCCAGGAACCCCGACGAAACCGAACTCCTGTACGACCAGGCCATGATGGCTGAAAAGCTGGGTTCGATGGATGAAATGGAACGTCTGCTGCGGCGTGTCATCCAGCTCAAGCCCGACTACCACCACGCCTACAACGCCCTGGGCTATTCATTTGCGGATCGCAGCGTGCGCCTGCCGGAAGCGCGTGATCTGATTCGCAAAGCGCTTGAATATGCGCCCTCCGATCCATTCATCAAGGACAGTCTGGGCTGGGTCGAATTCCGCATGGGTAACACTTCGGAGGCCATCAAGATCTTTGAAGCCGCTTACAAAGCCAAACCCGACGCCGAAATCGCGGCCCACTTCGGCGAAGTACTCTGGACCACAGGCCAGCGTGACCGCGCCGTGGCCATCTGGAAAGAAGGCCGGCTGCTGAGTCCCGAAAACGAGACCCTGCTCGAGACGCTCAAGCGCCTGCGCGTAAAGCTGTGACGGGAATTCGCGTCCTGCCGCCTGCACTGCGTATGCGCCTGACCCGTCTGGGCCTGGTGTGCGCCTGCKCTATTGCTCCTTTTTTGATAGCTGGTTGCGCTCAACCACAAAGGCTTGCGGGCACAAATGACTCAAAAAATGAGCTTCGGACAGGCCGTATCAGCCTGCAGATCCAAAGCGAACCTGTGCAGTCTTTTTCGGCGAGCTTCGAGCTCAAGGGCCAACCCGAGCGCGGCGAACTCTCGCTGATCAGTCCTTTGGGCAGTGTGCTGGGTGTGCTCCGCTGGTCGCCCGGTGAAGCCGTACTCGACTCAGGCAATGGCAAGATTCAGCGATTTTCTTCGGTGGATGAGCTGATGGCACAGGCGACAGGTGCGGCCGTCCCGGTGACCGCGCTCTTTGCCTGGCTGCAGGGCGACAATGCCAGCGTCAGCGGCTGGTCGGCAGACCTTTCCCGTTACGCCGAAGGCCGCATCACGGCCAGGCGGGTGCAGCCAGCGCCTCCGGCTGACCTGCGTGTGGTCCTTGACCAATAATTCCGGGGTGAATGCCCCGGCTTCGCCGCAAGGCCTCCAGTACTTTCACGCTCCCGGTTCCTGTTATTGCTTTGGCGACACCAGTTCATGACGACCCATACCGCCCCCGTCCCACACGCCGCGCAGCCGCTCAAAACCCTGTATGACGTGTCGGCGCCCGCCAAGCTGAACCTTTTCCTGCACATCACCGCACGCAGGCCCGACGGCTACCACCTGCTGCAATCCGCATTCATGCTGATCGACTGGTGCGACACCCTGCACTTTGAACTGCGCCTCGATGGCCGGATCACCCGGGAAGACCTTCGCCAACTCAACGAGGGCAATCCCGGCGAACTCCAGGCCTTGCCCGCTGAGGACTTGTGTGTACAGGCAGCCAGGGCGCTGCAGGCGGCTTGCGGCACGCCTTTGGGCGTTCACATCGGCCTGCAAAAAAGCGTCCCTTCAGAAGCCGGCATGGGTGGGGGTTCATCCGACGCAGCCAGCTGCCTGCTGGCGCTGCAGCGGCTCTGGGGTGTACGCCTGCCGACCCCAAAACTGCACGCCATCGCCCTGTCGCTGGGCGCCGATGTCCCCTTTTTCCTGTCCGGCGGCCACGCCTGGGTGGAAGGCATTGGTGAAAAAATCACGCCGCTCGCCTTGCCGCCAGCCCGTTTTGTGGTGGTCAAGCCTCCTGCCGGCGTCTCCACGCCACGAATTTTCAGCGCGCCGGGGCTCAAACGCGACACAGAAACTGCTACAATCCAAGGCTTTGCTGCAAATGCTGAAGGCCCTTTGAGATCGGTTGATTTCGGATTCGGCCGCAACGACTTGCAGCCGGTAGCGCAGGAGATGTGCCCGCAGATTGGCCAGTCGATCGACTGGCTGAAAACGAAACATCTTCAAGGACGCATGACCGGCTCCGGAAGTGCTGTATTTGCGCAACTGCCGCATGGCACGGATTTGACGGATCTTTCAGGTTTGCCTGATGACTGGATAGTCCGGACATGCAGCAATTTGGAGGCGCATCCTCTGGCTGGTTGGTAAAATAACCGCTCTTTGAAATGCGCTTTCAAGCGACCTAAATGGAAAAGTTTATAGGTCTGTTGTTGGCAACAACAACTGTCCTGTGTAGGGGTGTCGCCAAGCTGGTTAAGGCACCGGATTTTGATTCCGGCATTCGCAGGTTCGAATCCTTCCACCCCTGCCAAATTATTCGCCGTGGGCCGTAGCCCCGGTGTTGCGGTCCCGCCCGGAGCGGGCCCGTGTGACTCCTGACAGACCCGCGTGATGTGTATCAGCGGGTCTGTGTGTTTTTGGAAACAGGCAAGCGGCGCTCACTGCCAAGCCCCGTTGCAGCGTGTTGTCCCCGTGCGTATTTTGCTCCGATAAAAATTTCAGCCACGTTCAAGTCCTTGTAGCAGCTGGGCCCCACATGCAACCGCACCATCCCGACTTCATGGTTTTCACCGGCAATGCCAATCCGAGCATGGCCTCCGATATCGCCCAGCACCTGGGCATTTCACTGGGTGCAGCCCATGTCGGCCGCTTTTCGGATGGCGAAGTCACCGTCGAGATCCAGCAGAACGTTCGGGCCCGTGATGTGTTTGTGGTGCAGTCGACCTGCGCACCGACCAACGACAACCTGATGGAACTGCTGATCATGGTTGATGCGTTGAAACGGGCTTCGGCCGAGCGCATCGCCGCGGTGATTCCGTATTTCGGCTATGCCCGGCAAGACCGCCGCCCACGTTCGGCGCGGGTGCCGATCACAGCCAAGGTGGTGGCCAACATGCTGCAGGCAGTGGGCGTGTCGCGTGTTTTGACGATGGATCTGCATGCCGACCAGATCCAGGGCTTTTTTGATATTCCGGTCGACAACATTTATGCGTCGCCGGTGTTGCTGGGCGACCTGCGCCAGAAGAATTACACCGACCTGATGGTCGTGTCGCCCGATGTGGGCGGCGTGGTGCGCGCCCGGGCGCTGGCCAAGCAGCTGGGCTGCGACATGGCCATCATCGACAAGCGCCGCCCCAAGGCGAACGTGTCCGAAGTGATGCACGTGATCGGCGACATTGAAGGCCGCAACTGCGTGATCATGGACGACATGATCGACACGGCCGGCACGCTGGTGAAGGCGGCTGAAGTGCTGAAAGAGCGCGGCGCCAAGAAGGTTTACGCATATTGCACGCACCCGATTTTTTCGGGCCCGGCCATTGACCGCATCGCCAAGGGCGACGCACTTGATGAGGTGGTGATTACCAACACCATTCCGTTGAGCCCCAATGCCGTGGGTTGCACAAAGATTCGCCAGCTCTCCGTGGCGCCGCTGATCGCTGAAACCATTCAGCGCATCGCCAAGGGAGAGTCGGTCATGAGTTTGTTTTCGGACCAGGACAACCTGTTCTGATCTGAAGCAAAAAGTAGCTGCCCTCGCTCCATGATGTTTGTCATGAGGCAAAAGCAGCTTTTTAAACCAGAACGAGACTGGTCGCGGTCCGTTCTTTATTGGAGTTGATTATGAAATTCGTCGCTTTTGAGCGCGCAAAGCAGGGCACGGGTGCGAGCCGCCGTCTCCGCATCACCGGCCGTACGCCCGGTATTGTTTACGGTGGCACCGGTGAACCCACGCTGATCGAGCTCGATCACAACGCGTTGTTCCACGCCATCAAGAAAGAAGCGTTCCATGCTTCCATCCTCCAGATGGAACTGGCAGGCAAAGAACACAAGGTTCTGCTGCGYGACYTGCAAATGCACCCGTACAAACAGCAGATCCTGCACATCGACTTCCAGCGCGTGGAAGCCAAGACCAAGATGACCGTGAAAGTGCCYGTGCACTACAGCGGTGAAGAAGAGTCTCCAGCCGTCAAGACCGAAAACTGCCTGGTCAACCACGTGATCACCGAGTTGACCGTGTCCTGCTTCCCTGCAGACATCCCCGAATTCATCGCCGTCGACCTGAAGGGCCTGAAGAAGGGCTCGCCGCTGCACATCAAGGACATCACCCTGCCAAAGGGCGTGAAGTTCGTGGCCAAGGGCCAGGACAACCCGGTTCTGGTGTCGGTGTCTGCCGTTTCCGAAGAAGCCGAGGCCGATGCCGCAGCAGCCGCTGCAGCAGCCGCACCGGTGGATCCGAAAGCCGCTAAAGCTGCTGCCGCCAAGGAAGCCAAAGCCGGCGCCAAGGCCGACGCTGCCAAGCCTGCCGCCAAGAAGTAATTCGCTTCCCGCACAGGCCTGAAAAGGCTCACGGCCCTTGTCCTCTTGCAGGACAAGGGCCGTTTTTCTTGGTTAGCGCTTCAATCAGAACCGCCCGCTTGCAAAGACACAAGGCCACGCACCCTAAAATTGGACAGATGGAAATCTCCAAATGATCAAATTGTTTGTCGGCCTGGGAAACCCCGGCCCCGAATACGAAGCCACCCGCCACAACGCCGGTTTCTGGTTTATTGATGCTCTCTCGCAAGAGCTGAAAGCCCCGCTAAGCCTGGACAAGAGCTACCACGGCCAGGTGGCGCGCATCACCCTCAACGGCCAGAACGTCTGGCTGCTCAAGCCGCTGACCTTCATGAATGTCTCGGGCAAATCCGTGGCGGCCCTGGCGCGCTTCTTCAAGGTCGCGCCTGAAGAGGTGTTGGTGGCGCACGACGAGATGGACATCGTGCCCGGCCAGGTCAAGCTCAAGTTCAGCGGCAGCCACGCCGGCCACAACGGCCTGCGCGATATCCATGCGCAACTGGGCACGGCCGACTATTGGCGCTTGCGCATCGGTGTGGGCCATCCGGGCGTGAAGGCCGAGGTGGTCAACTGGGTGCTGAAAAAACCTTCACAGGAGCACCGCGTGGCGATTGAAGACTGCATTGCCCGCTGCATCAAGGCCGTGCCTGAACTGCTCAAGGGCGAGATGGAAAAAGCCACGATGATGATCCACACCAGCACGCCACCGCGGCCGAAACCGCCGCGCAAAGTGGATATTGAAGATTAAGAGTCTACCGTTCCGGGTCTGCCGCGCGCAAGTTTGACGCTATGATTTTTATAGCTGCTCGCGCAGGATCCTGTTGGACTGCACCGCTATTTGTGCGCTAAATCGGCGCTTCCAAGGCCATGTCAGGCCACAAACCCTCCAACCAGGTCAATTAGCGAGCCGTGACCACCGGAATAATGGTTTGCAGCCGCTGGTATTTTTCAAACAGGGTTTCCCGCGTTTCAATGTGCTGCGGGTTGATGGGAATGCAGGCGACGGGGCAGACCTGCACGCACTGGGGCTCGTCGAAATGGCCCACGCATTCGGTGCATTTGTGCGGATCGATCTCGTAGATCTCCTTGCCCAGGTAAATCGCCTGGTTGGGGCATTCGGGTTCGCACACGTCGCAGTTGATGCACTCATCAGTGATCATCAGGGCCATGTCAGTTCCCCTTACCTGCTTTGGCCGCCTGGTGCGCCGCCGCCAGGGCAGTTGCCACGGCCGGGCTCACCATCTGGCCGACATCGCCGCCCAGCTTGCTGATCTCGCGCACCAGCGTGCTGCTGATGCATTGCAGCGGTGCGTCGGGCAGCAGAAACACGGTTTCCACCTCGGGGCGCAGTTTGCGGTTCATGGCCGCCATTTGCGCTTCGTAGTCAAAGTCGGTGATATTGCGGATTCCGCGCACCACGGCTGAAGCCTTTTGCGCTGCGCAAAAATCCATGATCAGGCCGTCAAACGGCAGCACCTTGACGCCGGCGATACCTTGAGTGGCGGCCTGCACCTGCGCCACGCGCTCGTTCAGCGTGAACAGGGTTTTCTTGTGATGGGCCGTCGCCACCGCGATGACGACCTGGTCAAAGAGCCCGGCAGCGCGGCGCACCACGTCGTCATGGCCCAGCGTGAACGGGTCAAACGTGCCGGAATAAACAGCGGTGCGGGAGGTGGCCATAGGAGGAATTATGCCCGCCCCACCCTTTTACCCGCCAATTGCCGCCCTGTAACCACGAGACAGGCAAGGCCTGGCCGGCGATTCAGCCCGCTGGCGTACCCAGAGCAGCCAGCAGGTGGAAATGCACGGCGCCGGCCTTGCCACTGCGGTGCACCTGCAAACCCAGCGGCAGCAGTTCCTCATCCGTCCAGGGTTTGGGCGCCTCCAGATAAACCACGCCGGTCGGGCCGATGGCCTGCGCTGCGGCCTTGAGCGTGGATTCGTACAGGGTGGACTCAAAAGGCGGATCAAGCAGCACCAGTTGCAGGCTGCCCGGCGCAACGCGTTTCAAGGCGCTCAGCCCGTCGCCACGCTCGATGCGGCACATGTCGGCCTTGAGCCTGGCCTGCACCGTCTTGAGCTGTTGCGCCAGCGCCGGATCCTGCTCGCACAGCAGCACGTCGGCCGCGCCGCGCGACGCGGCCTCAAAGCCCAGCGCGCCGGTGCCGGCAAACACGTCGATACAGCGCCAGCCCGTCAGGTCCTGGCCCAGCCAGTTGAAAAGGGTTTCACGCACGCGATCGGGYGTGGGACGCAGGCCCGGCTTGCTGGGCACCGGCAATTTGGTGCGTTTGTACAAGCCGCCGATGATGCGGATCTCACCCGGCGGCACGGT
>NZ_JBFUAZ010000064.1:0-11587 GCF_056406035.1 Polaromonas sp. P1_E1_2
CCTCCAGTAGTGCTCTAACGGTAGCGTCTTCCACAGTGGTGCTGGCGGCGCAACCTGAGGATGTCACCTGGGTATACGGACGTGAGGTGTCGTGTCCGAGGGCGGCAAGGCTGTTGCGTGAAAAAACGAGTTCCGCCAGCACCCGGACTTTTCTGCCCGTAGCCAGTTCCAGTGCATCTGCCCAGGGATAGGATTGTGTTTCTGAGAATGGTCGATAGAAGAAATTTGAAGTTTCGTACTGTTTCTCCGCGTAGCAGACGAACTGTCGGGGATCCAGTGCATGCTCGACCTCGGCGATGCTACCTTCGACGATGCCTCGCGGTTGCCGGAAGCCTTCGCGCTCTATGGCTTCGGCAATGGCCTTGCGTACCGCCAGCAATGGATCTGTTCCGCGGCCCCAGGTGTGCGGCCGCTCGTCATTCTCATCGAGAATTTTTGCACGCGCGAGGTGAAAACCCATGGAGTAAAGCGCGGATTCGCCGTTGACCCAAGCAAAATCGATCAGCGGCATCCGCTCCATAATGGTAATTTGCTCGGAAGTAGCCTTGACACCGAACATGGCCGAACCCAGCAGCAGTTGCCGGCCGAGTCCGCACATGCGCGCGATCGGCCGTTCGTAATACCCGCCTATTGTTGCGTAGCCMAGTTCCAGGGCACCGGCGCTGAGTGCACCGTTGTGCAGCGCTGCACCGGCTTCCATAAAGAGGTACTGGAGCGAGCGGTTGCGGTAGCGCGTCGCTGCTATCGCCGGATCGGCGGCGAGGAAAACGGCACCCGTTGCATAGGTTAATTCCCAGGGCTTGCCGAAGGCCAAGGCCAGCTGCGGTGGTGTGTTCCCGACGGGGTGCAGCAATACCGTGCGCTCGTCGGGGTATTGAACCTGGTACACGCCGGGCAGATAGTCACCGACCTGGCGTTGCAGCGCCACGTAAACCTCCACCAGGTGCATGCCACCTGCAGACGCGATGGTGCGTTGCGGCATCGCGTATCCTATTCGCGGATGCTTGACCCGGACTACACCGGCGAGGGACCAAAGCAGTTGGTGGAGCGCGGAAATGGATACCGGCTTGTCATCAAAGGTATAGCTTGTTGTGCGCGCGGAAAAGAAAGGGTCAAGCGGGGTACTTTCCACTCTGGCGGCAGACTCGGGCAGGGTTTCCTCGGACTGCTCTTCATTCCACAAAAAGCGTGCTGCGATGCTGCCCGTCAATTTGGCAGCCGCTGAAAGGCCGAAAGGGCTGAACTGAAAGGCATAGTGCGCAGCGTGTGCGCTCACCAGGCTGGCGTCGATCAAAGCGCCCTCGGCGAGCAGGAACTCCATGAATTGGGCAAACTCAGAGCGCTCTTGCGCGTTCCCGAAACTCTTCAGGATTTCGTCGACAGTGCGTGTTCCGTCGCACAGGCTGAAGGCCTGGTCCAAAAGCAGTGCGGGTGCCTGGACTTCGATGTCTTCGTTGGCAGTGCGGACCACCAGCGTTGCCAGGCGGCCCTTGCTGCGGATACGGCTGGCGCCGGAAAACATGGGCGACAAGCGGTCTTCAGCGCCAAGGCAGGCCTGCACCTGGGTGGGAATGCGGTGATTCAGAACGCGATTTCGGTTGCCGCCGATCCTGGTAGCCGATGGCACGGAGATTGGCGAACCGGACGCAGAAAATTCAGGCTTCATGCCGACACCCTTTCGCCGATGCCGGGGCTAAGCCTGATCTGCGCGGGGCGTTCCGCCGGAATAGCTATGCCGTCTGGTGACCCGCGCATTGGGTTCGGTATGGTCTGACCGGATGCCGGTGCCATGGCAGAGCCGGGTTCCGGGGCGGAAATGGGTGTTCCGAAAAGTGTTGAAAACATGGCCGAATAGCCGGTCGGCGGGAAAATGGGGTTCGAATTGGCCTCAAGCCACCAGATCTTTCCGTCCGTGTCGAGCACTCCGTCGAGCGAACACAAAACAGGTGCGCTGAGTTCCTCCCGCAGCTCTGCGGCGATCCATTGGCCGGCTACCTCCAGTTGGGCTATTTGAGTCGCAGGCATGTGCCGCAGGAAATTGTCTTCCTCTTCCGTAGCCGCATCCGGCGCGAAACGGCGTCCGTAGCGATAGTCCAGCCAGGCAGACATATCTGGTGGCAGCACGGTATTAAAGTTAAGGCCCTGATAGGCAAGCGCCTGTGCCACCGCCTGCTTCTCAGGGTAGTCGGCCCAGCTTTGCTTGAGGTCTTTGAGGCGCGCGTCAATCAGCTCTGCGATGGTGTTGCGCTCGTTACCGTGTATTAAAGGATAGGGATGCAGTTGCGCATGGAATGCGCGACCTCCCCAAAACCAAACTTTGATATTCGTGCCATGCACGAACGACTCTGCATAGAGGCTGCCGGTGCTGCCCGGTTTTGCCAATGCCTGCATCTGCGCCGCGTCGGGTTCTTGCCCGGGATGGTAGGGGCCGGCCAGTTCCTTGCCGAAAGATCCGACCGAATGTTTGACGACAAAGTCAGCCGTGGCCTCGCGCGGGGACGGCCACATGGCGGGGGTGGTGAGTCCGGACTCCGCGAGACGCTTCTTGAAGAAGAGCTTGTCTGCCGCAAGGGGCCAGCGCAGAGGGCGGTAAGGCAGCCAGCCGATAAATCCGGTGGCCTCTCGAACCATCTGGGGAACATGCATCAACTGACCGTCCTTGTGTGCCAGGAACTGGGGATGCAGCGTGAAATATCGGTTACGGGCCTTCACTTCAAGCTCAAAAGTCAGCACATTGAGATTGACGAGCGCGTCATGAGCCTCTGCCCAGGCCTTGACGGCACGGATGTGGTTCATGGTGATCGCGATAAACATGGAAGAGTCTCCGGGTGATGCCGCCTGTATGGATACCGGTCAGGAAATGAAGGGCGTGGGGTCGCCCTGGCTGAATGCCGATACGCGCAGGYGCGCAGCGTCCGTGCCAGTGGCGCTTATCAATATATCCATGCCGATTTGAATTTGTTTAGCGATTTTCGGCGCGTGCGGTCGGATGCAAATTTTCCTAAACAAAGTGTTAAAGGGGAGGATGTATTGATGAAATACCGTTGAGCAGTTCTCCAAAGGGTTGGAGGAGGGGTGAGGGGCAGGGGCCCGAGCCGGCGGTTCACCATTAGGTAGATCACATGGTTGCGATCGTCAGCGGCAATAGCCTGGGCTTGGGTTCAACGTCATTGGCCACGCTGGGGCGAGGCGGGCTGCTGGGGGCGGCCGGCCAGGGGCGAAGCGGCGAGCAGGCGTTTGTCAATGTGGCCAATGGTAATTTGGTGCTGCAGGACCGGGACGACTACCTGGTTGCGCACGGCGTGAACCTGACGGCGCTGCGCACCTACAACAGCCAGGGCAAGCTCAACGACGACAATGCCGACAACTGGTCCATGGGCGCCTATGCCCAGCAGGTCAAGCTGACGGGAACGCTGGGTGCTGCCGGCAGCACCCTCACCCGCACCGCCCGGGACGGCAGCGAGTCGGTCTACAGCTGGGACGCTGGCAGGCTCGCCTATGTGAGCACCGACGGCGCCGGCGCCTACGACACCATCAAGGCGGTCGGCAGCGACTACGTCTGGACCGACGGCGACACCGGCCTGACCGAAACGTATGAGGCCGCCACCGGGCGGCTGGCCAGCACCACGGACGCCAGCGGCACGACCGCCAGCTACGCCTACAACGCCTCGGGCCTGCTCTCCAGCATGACCAGCGCCAGCGGCGACGTCACCTACCTCGACTACGCCGGCAGCAACGTCTCCAGGGTGCGCACCGTCAGGGCCGACGGCACGACCCTCACCCGCGTGGCCTATGCCTACGACACAAGCAACCGCCTGAGCTCGGTGACGGTGGACCTCAGTCCTGAAGACGCCAGCACGGCAGACAACTATGACTACCAGACGGCCTACACCTACGACGGCGCCAGCACCCGCGTGGCAAGCGTCACCCAGAGCGACGGCACCAGCCTGACGTTCACCTACGTGCAAGTGGGCGCCGACTACCGCATCGCTACTGTCAGGGACGGGCTCAACCACACCACGAGCTACAGCTACGACACCGTCAACAATCGCACCACGGTGACCGACCCGCTCGGCCTCGTCACCCGCTACGAATACGACGCCGCAGGCCAGCTTACGAAGATCACGGCGCCAGCAATTGGCGGCGTATCACAGGTCAGCAGCTTTGCCTACAACGCCGCCGGCGACTTGACCCAGGTCACCGACGCGCTGGGCCAGGCGACGGCGATGCAATACGACGCCAACGGCAACCAGGTGCTGCAGCGCGACGCGGCCGGCAACACCATCACGCGCACCTACGATGCCCGTAACCAGCTGCTGACCGAGTCCACCTATACCGTGGCTGACCCGGACGGCGCCGGTGCCGGCCAGCCCGCCTTGCCGCTCACGACGCGCTACGTCTACGACGCTGCCAACCAAAACCTCCTGAGGTTTGTGCTCAGCCCGACAGGGCGCGTGACTGAGTTCCGCTACAACGCCTGGGGCGAGCAGGTTGCCAGCATCCAGTACAGCGCGGCAGCCTACAACGTGGCCGCCCTGGGCGCCACGGCCGTGCCCACAGAAGTGGCCATGGCCACCTGGGCCGGCGCGCAAAACCTTCTCCTGAGCACGCGCTCCGACCGGGTGCTGGACGCACGCGGGCAACTGCAGTCGGTCACGGTGTACGCCAGGGTCGACGCGGCGGGCAACGGCGTTGCCGACGGCAGCCAGTCGACCACCCAGTACATCTACGACCAGGCCGGCCTGCTCCTGAAGACCATCTCGGGGACGGCGGGCGTCAGCCTGTACACCTACGACGGCCTGGGCCGCGTGCTGTCGGTGCAGAACGCGCTGGGGCAGACCACGCTGACCAGCTACGACGACGCCGGCCGCAAAACCACCGTCAGCTTCGCCAACGGCCTGTCGACCAGCAGCACCTATGACGCTGCGGGCCGCCTCATCAGCGTCACGCAAAGCAGCGCACAGACCGCCAACCTGGGCACCACGCTTTACGTCTACGACGCCGACAACCGGCTGACGATGACGCAGGACCCGAGCGGCGTGCGGGCCTGGATGCTCTACGACGAAGCCGGCCGCAAGACCGCCGACATCGACGGCAACGGCAGCCTGACCGAATACGTCTACAACAAGAACAACCAGGTCACGCAGACCCTTGCCTACGCGAGCGCGGTGAATGTGGCCAGCCTCGTCAACGGGTCCGGCCAGCCGCTGAACCCGTCGCTGGCGGCGGTGCGGCCCCCCAGTGTTGCCGCCGACCTCAAGTCCTGGCGCGTCTACGACAGCGCTGGCCGCCTGCTCAAGACGGTGGACGGCCAGGGCGCCGTCACCGAGATGCAGTACGACGGCGCCAGCCGCCTGGTAGCCGTCACGCATTACGCCAACCTCATCTCAACCGCGGCGCTGGGTGCTGCACCGGCCGCCGGCAGTGTGGCGCCTACGGCCAACGCCGCCGCCGATCGCGTCGAGAGAAACTTCTACGACGACGACGGCCTGCTGCGCGCCAGCCTCGATGCCGAAGGCTACCTCACGGAATTGAGGTATGACAGCGCCGGGCGGCTGACCGGCCGCACCGCCTATGCCACGGTGACCGCCCAGGCCCTGCGCGCCAGCGGAACGCTGGCCCAGCTTCTGCCGGCCACGAATGTCGGCGACATCACCACACGCCTGGTGCTCAACGCCAAGGGCCAGGTGGCCGGCGAAATCGACGCCGAGGGTTACCTGACCGAAAAGGTCTACGACGCCAACGGCAACCTCACCCAGAGCATCCGTTACGCCACGGCTGTCAGCGCCGGCGCGCTGGCCGCCTTCAACGCCGGCACGACGGTTGCCGATCTTCGCCCGGTTGCCAGCGCGCAGGACCGCAGCAGCAGCGCCACTTACGACCTCCTGAACCGTGTCGCCACGTCGACCGACGCCGCCGGCACCGTCACGCTGTTCACGTATGACAGCGCAGGCAACCTGACACAAAAGGTGTCCGCCGCCGGCACCTCCGAGGCCCGCACGCTGACAGCGAAGTACGACCTGCAGGGCCGCCTGGTCGGCGAGCTCACCGGTGTCGGCAGCGCGCTGCTCACGGGCAGCCTGACGCAGGCGCAGATCGACGCCGTCTGGAGCCAGTACGGTTTGACGCACGCCTACGACGCCGCAGGCCGTCGCACCAGCACGACCGACGGCTACGGCAACAAGACGCTCTTCTTCTACGACGTCGACGGGCATCTGACGCACACGGTCAACGCGCTCGGCGAGGTGCGCGAGAGCCAGTACAACGCCCTGGGGCAGCTGACGTCCACGGTGAGCTACGGCACGCGCATCAACCTGGCCGGGCTGACAGGGGCCAATGCCGGCGGGCTGGTCAATGCCGCACTCACCGCCGCCATCGTGGTGAATGCTGCGCTCGACAGCAAGGCCACCTATGCCTACAACAGCTTCGGCGGCCTGGCCAGCAGCACCGACGCGCTGGGCAATGTCACCGCCCTGGGCTACAACGCCTTCGGCAATGAAGTCAGCCGCGTGCAGGACCTGGGCGCATCGCAAACCCTGACGCGGACCACCACGGTAGACCGGCGCGGCCTGGCGACCGGGGCCGTGCTGGATGCCAGCGGCATCAACGCCATCACGTCCGCCGTGTACGACGCCTTCGGCCGGCTGACCAGCAGCACCGATGCCAACGGCCACACCAGCAGCCGGACCTTCGACAGGCTGGGCCGCGCCGTCACCAGCGTGGATCCGATCAATGTCACGCGCAGCAGCAGCTACGACGCCTTCGACAGGGTACTCACGCAGACCGACGGCCTGGGCCAGGTGACCAGTTACAGCTATGACAAGGTGGCGCGCTCCGTCACCGTCACCACGCCTGAAGGCGTGCAGGTCACGACCGCGCAGACTCGCCTGGGCCAGACCCAAAGCGTGACCGACGGCCTGGGCAACACCACCAGCTTTGCCTACGACCTCAACGGCAACCTGCTCACCACGACAACAGCGCTGACCACCACCAGTCAGAGCTACGACCGCAGCAACCGGCTGGCCAGTACGACGGACGCCAACGGCAACCTGGTGGTGCTCGGCTATGACGCCGCCAACCGGGTCCTGGCGCGCACCCTCGATCCGGCGGGCCTGAACCTCACCACCACCTATGGTTACGATGCCAAAGGCCAGCAAGTCACCGTGACCGACCCGCTGGGCAACGTCACCCAGTTCAGCTACGACCTCAAGGGTCAGCTGACCCAGCAGGCGGTCGACCCCTTGGGCCTGAACCTCGTAACGGCCTACAGCTACGATGGGCGAGGCAAGACGCTGACGGTGACGGATCCGCGCGGCACGGTCACCCGTTACACCTACGACAAGCTCGGGCGCCGCACCCTGGAGCAGATCGACCCGACGGGCCTGAACCTCACGCGCAGCTATGCCTACGACAAGGCCGGCAATGTCACCGGTTCCACCGATGCGAACGGCAACCTCACACGCTACGCCTACGACGCGGGCGACCGGCTGGTGTTCACCGTCGATGCGGCGGGCAACGTCAGGCAGAGCGGCTTTGACGCGGAAGGCCGCGTCGTCAAGAGCACGGTGTATGCCGCGGCCCTCGCACCGGCGGACCTGGCCGGCTTGCCGGCGGCTGCCACCGTGGCGCAAATCCAGGCCAAGGTGCTTGCCACCGCGAGCTCGGACCTGGTGGAGAACCGCGTCTATGACAAGGACGGCCGGCTCACGGCCACTGTCAATGCACTGGGTGAGGTGATCAAGTATGTTTATGATGCGGCCGGCAACGTCATTGAGCGCGTGGCCTATGCCAACCGCGTGGCGATGTCGGGCGGCGGCGCCTGGGTGGCGGGAACCCTGCCCGCGCCCGTGGCAGATGCTGCCCATGACCAGCGCCTGCGCACTGTGTACGACCAGCTTGGCCGCGCCGTGCTGTCCGTCGACGGAACAGGCGCCGTCGTCAAGCAGGTCTACGACTCCAACGGCAACACCGTCAAAACTATCCAGTACGCCACGGCCATCGCCGGCTCGGCCGCGCCGGCCAGCGTCACGGCCAGCGCCGCCGACCGCATCACCGTGTTCGCTTACGACAAAGCCAATCGCCGGACCTTCAGTGTCGATGCCCTGGGCGGTGTGACGAAATTCATTTACGACGCCAACGGCAATGTGGCGCAAAGGCTGGCCTATGCAACAGCCGTGGCGCCGCCCGTGGCCGCCACCACGCCGGATGCCGACACGATTCAGGCCGCCGTGGTTGCCAGTGCCGCCAACGACCGCATCGAGCGCTTTGCTTATGACCGGGCGAATCGCCAGGTTTTCCGCATCGATGCCGGCGGGGCCGCGACCGAAACCACGTTTGACGCCGCCGGCAATGCCGTGCAGACCCGGCGCTACGCAGCGCTGGTCGACGTGTCTACCTTGCCGGCCTTGGCTTCGACCTCCGCCGTCGCTCTGCTGGTGGTGGCCAACGCGGCGAACGACCGCGTGGAGAAACGCGCTTTCGACGCCAGCAATCGCCAGGTCTACGGCGTTGACGCCCTGGGCTATGTCCGCAAGACGGTGTACGACGGCAACGGCGCCATCAAGGGTGTGACCGAATATGCCTTGGCCATACCGGCAGCAACGGCCGGCACGGCCACCGCGATCGCAGGGGCCATCGTTGCTTCGGCCGCGAATGACCGCAGCAGCAGCTTCGTCTATGACGCCGCGGGCCGCCTGACCAGTAGCACCGATGCCCTGGGCTTCACCGAATCCAATACCTACAACGCCATCGGTGAAAAGCTCACGTTCACCAACAAGAACGGCGCCACCTGGAACTACGGCTACGACGCGGCCGGCCGTCTCGTCACCGAGACCTCCCCCCAGGTTGCGGTGACCGGCCTGCAGGTCAATGCCACGACCGGCCAGCTGGAAGTCAACCCCGCGCTCAGCGGCAACGCCAGCATCGTGACCCGCATGACGTACGACGCGCTGGGCAACCTGCTGTCGCGTACCGAAGCCTTGGGCCGCGCCGAAGAGCGCACCACCAGTTACGAGTACGACGCTGTCGGCCGCCAGGTCAAGACGATCTTTCCGCCGGTTTCGGTCTACAACGCTGCTGGCGACAACGTCACCGTCAACGGCGCCACCGGGCTTGCCACCCGCACTGAAACCCTGCAGACGCTGAGCAGCCAGACCACTTACGACGTGTTCGGCAATGCCGTCGCCAACCGCGACGTTGCCGGCGCCATGAGCTACAAGGCCTACGACAGGCTCGGCCGTCTCAGCTATGACGTCGATGCCCTMGGCTTTGTGACGGGCTATGCGCGCGACACCTGGGGCGAAGTCACCACGCTGACGCGTTACGGTTCGGCCACCACGCTGCTCACCGGCAACCCCGCGCGGCTCAGCAGCACGCAGATAGGCGCCGCCCTGGCCGCGGTCGGCTTCAGCCATAGTACCGACCGCATTCTGCTGACCGAGTACGACCGCCTGGGCCGCGTCACCAAGGTGATTGAGCCACAGGGCTACGCCTACGATTCAACAGCCACCGCGGGCGCGCAGTATTTCACCGCGGGCAAAACCACGCGCAACAGCTACAACGCCTTTGGCGACCTCAGCCGTGTCGCCTTGCTCAAGAATGCCGTCACCGACACGTGGACCGCGACGGAATACTTCTACGATGCCCGCGGGGGGCAGACGGCCATCGTCGATGCCCTGGGTTACCTGACGACCCAGGCTTTTGATGCAGCCGGCAATGTCGTGGACCGTACCGAGTACGCCAGCGCCATCGTGGGCTGGAACAGTTCCGTCGCCCACACCGCGGCGCCGGCTCCTGTTGTTTCCGCCAACGACGACCGCAAGACGACCTCGATTTTTGACCGCGGCAACCGCAAGCTGTCGGACACGCGCGTCAATGTGCTCTACAGCGTCTCTACCGCCAGCACTACCGGCGTGCGCGGGAACGCGGTCACCAGCTACCTTTATGACGCCGTCGGCAACAAGACGGCCACCACTGACGCCACCGGCGCCACCACTTACAGTTACTACGACGCGATGGGTCGCGTGACAGCGGTGGCCGAGCCCTCGCGCATCGACGTGGTCACGCCGGGCACCAACGTGGTCCTCACGCCGCTCACGCTGTTCCGCCGCGATGCCTATGGCAACGTGGTCAGCAAGGTGGAGCTCGCCAACGGCGCGGCAGTGGCGACCGCCACAGCGTTCACGCAGGGCGCGGCATCCGGCTCTGACCGTACGACGCTGGCCGCGTACGACCGTTCGGGCCATGCCACCCAGGTGACCGACGCACTGGGCTACAACCACTACAGCTCCTACGACGCGCACGGAAACATCGCCAAGGAGTGGCAAGCCGTCACYGGCAATGACGGCGTCGCCAGGACCAAATTCCGCGTCTACCAATATGACAAGCTGGGCCGCCAGACCCACGTCATCGATCCTGCCTCCACCACGGTGCTGCAGAGCGGCCTGACGACGGGGTTTTCCTCGGATACCTATACCTACGTTACCTATGACGAAAGCGGCGCCTATGCGCTGACAGGCGCCGGCAATAGCGCAACACTCGGCTGGTCGTCGCTGATTGACGCCGGCGGAGGCCTTGTGAGGGTCCAGCTGGATTACCAGACCGTGGCCGTACCCCAGTACATCGGCCGCGATGAAAACGGCGTTCTTCTTTTCGACGGCGGCTATTCCCACGCGGCCAGCGTGACGCGCGACTTCAATGCGGCCAATGCGGCTRGCGGCGTGACGCTGGCGTGGGGCAATGCCAGCTCCGTCGATGGCGGTATCTCGCAGCTGTTCACCATACGCGTGTGGCAGCAGGATGCGGTCGGCAATTGGGCCATGAAGTGGCAAGGCAGCCCCGCGCAGGCAAACGGCTCCGGCATCACCACCGTCAGCCAGGCGCAGGCCGGCGTGGTGGACACTGCGGTCGAATACAACGCTTTCGGCGAGATGACGCGCAAGGGCATCAATGGCGGGCGCGAAGAGTACTTCGACTACGACAGCGCCGGCCGTCTCTGGCGCACCAACAGCGGTGACGGTATCGCCAAGGTCTCTCTGTACGATTTGCRGGGTAACCAGACGGCCGATATCCGCAGCGCGGGCTCCGGCCGCGGCAACCTGAATCTGCTGGCGTATACGAGCGCTGACCAGGTAGCCGGCCTGGCCGATGTCCGGCGCACCGACGTGCAGTATGACGCGCTCGGCCACGTCACCCAGCAGCTCCAGGCCGAACGCCTGACAAGCCAGGGCGGTGTGGCCGTCCGTGCGAACCAGGCCAACGCGGGCATTGCCTCCGTTTCTTATCCCGCATACGACTGGAATGGCAACAGCACCGGCTGGTACGGCAGCAACAACGTCTACCTGAGCTGGTCGTCTCTGGCCAATCTCGGCGGTGGCGATATTCAGGTCACGATTGACTACGTGACCCAGCCCTACACCTACGTGTCGGGCCAGACCATGGTCTATGGTGAAGACGGCACGTATACCCCCGCTAAGGACGAATCCGGCAACGTCATTGGGACCAGCTCATATGTGGGCRCGGTCGCCTCCAGCATTACCCGCACATTGACCGGGGACCAGGCTCCCAGTGGCATGACCATGAGCTGGGT
>NZ_JBFUAZ010000065.1:0-11503 GCF_056406035.1 Polaromonas sp. P1_E1_2
GCCCTGAACACCGAGAAGGCCAAAGCCCTGCAGGCCGCGCTGGCCCAGATCGAAAAGCAGTTCGGCAAAGGCACCATCATGAAGCTGGGCGACGGCGAGGTCATCGAAGACATCCAGGTCGTTTCCACCGGCTCCCTGGGCCTGGACATCGCCCTGGGCGTCGGCGGCCTGCCGCGCGGCCGTGTGGTTGAAATCTACGGCCCTGAATCGTCGGGCAAAACCACGCTGACCCTGCAGGTCATCGCCGAAATGCAAAAACTGGGCGGCACCTGCGCCTTTGTGGACGCCGAGCACGCGCTGGACATCCAGTACGCGCAAAAACTGGGTGTCAACCTGCAAGACCTCCTGATCAGCCAGCCCGACACCGGTGAGCAAGCGCTTGAAATCGTGGATTCGCTCACCCGCTCCGGCGCGGTCGACCTGATCGTGGTCGACTCGGTGGCGGCGCTCACGCCCAAGGCCGAGCTTGAAGGCGAAATGGGCGACTCGCTGCCCGGCCTGCAGGCCCGCCTGATGAGCCAGGCGCTGCGCAAGCTCACCGCCACCATCAAGAAGGCCAACTGCATGGTCATCTTCATCAACCAGATTCGCATGAAGATCGGCGTGATGTTCGGTTCGCCCGAAACCACCACCGGCGGCAATGCGCTGAAGTTCTACGCCTCGGTGCGGCTGGACATTCGCCGCATCGGCTCCATCAAGAAAGGCGAAGAGGTGATCGGCAACGAAACCCGGGTGAAGGTGGTCAAGAACAAGGTGGCCTCGCCATTCAAGACGGCGGAGTTCGACATCCTCTACGGCGAGGGCATCAGCCGGCTGGGCGAGGTGCTGGACCTGGGTGTGGCCGGCCACATCGTCGAAAAAGCCGGCGCCTGGTATGCCTTCAACGGCGAAAAAATTGGCCAGGGGCGCGACAACTCGCGTGAGTTCCTGAAAGAAAACCCCGAACTCGCCATCGAGATCGAAAACAAGGTGCGCGAATCGCTGGGTATTCCGCTGGTGCAAGCCGCGGCCGGCACCGAGCCAGCACCGGCTGAAAAGGCGCCCAAGGCCGAGAAAGCCGAAAAACCCGCCAAAGTAGCCGCCTGAGCCTGTCTTTTGAATGCCAAATAAGGCGACATACCAATCAGAATGGGCGCAAGCAGCTATCAAAAGAGTAGCGCTTGCATTTCAATCTGGCTGGGTCCTTTGACATGGAAAACCCGGCAGACAGCTCCCCCGCCAAACCCGCCCGCCGTGCGGGTTTTGGCCTTTCCCTCAAGGGCCGCGCATTGCGTTACCTTGCCGCGCGCGAACATTCACGCGCCGAACTTGAACGCAAGCTGGCTCCGCATGAAGAAACGCCGGGCCAGCTGAAGGCGGTGCTCGACGACCTTGAGCTCAAGGATTTCATCAGCGAAGAGCGTGTCATCGATTCGGTCATCAACCGGCGTTCCCGCAAGCTGGGCGCCTCGCGTATCCAGCAGGAGCTGCAGGCCAAAGGACTGGACGTGACGGCCATACGGGAGGCGGTTGGGCAGCTTAAGGCCACCGAGCGCGAACGGGCGCGAGACATCTGGCAGCGAAAGTTTGGCACAGCCCCGGCCAACCCCGCAGAACATGCCCGGCAAATCCGATTTCTGGCGGGAAGAGGTTTTACACTGGAGGTTGCATCGTGGGTCCTCAAAAATCCCGACAAGGAAGGGTATTGAGATCCRGGCTGCAGTGGCCCTTCCTCCCAAAGTCTGGCCTGGGAATGTGAAAAACTTTCAGGAGTCAGCCATTTTCCAGAGTATCCGCACCCTACTGGCACGCAATAAAAGCGCTGTATCTGCCGGACCGATTGTCCCGGACGAAGATGCCCAGTCATTGCGCTCACGTGGCAACGAATTGTTGGCACAAGGCAGGATTTCCGAGGCCACCGACTGCTATCGCCAGGTGGTTGCCATGACACCGAACGATGGCTTGGCCCATGTCAACCTGGGTTATGGCCTGATGGAACTGGGCGAACTGCCTGAGGCCAGCGCTAGCTTCAGGCAGGCCCTCGCGTTGGACGGCGGTCTTCTGGATGCCCATTTCCTGATGGGACAGGTGCAGATGCGCCAGACGTTGGTTGAAGACGCGGTCCGCAGTTTCCGAGCGGCTCTGACTTTGAAGCCTGATTTTGATTTGGCCTGGTTTGAGCTGGCCCGCGTGCAGGAAARTTTGCACCAGGTGGATGCGGCGCTGGATAGCTACCAGCAGGTCCTGCGTATCAATCCGGCCTTTGTAGATGCGGCAGCCAACCAGGTCAAGCTGYTGCTTGACTTGCAGCGCTGGCAGGAGGTCATCACGGTGGCGGACGGGCAGATGAAAAACGGAGCACCCCATGRCTTCGGCATCCAGAAAGCGTGCGCGCTGAACGGTTTGGCCCGCCATGACGAAGCCCTTGCCCTGATCGATGCCATTCTGGCTGAACATCCCGGGAATGTTCCGGCGCTCGACGGCAAAGCGGCGATTCAGGCTGCACAGGGCAAGCATGCGTTAGCCTTGCAAAGTTACGAGCAGGTGATCGCATTGCAGCCCCAGCATGCGGACGCGCTGTCGAATGCCGGTGCGGCCTGCGACCGGTTGGGTCGGCTTGATCAGGCCATGGCTTTTCATGAACGCGCCGTTAGCCTGCAGCCGCAAAATACGCACGTTCTGTACAACATGGGCTGCACCCTGCTGAATCTGGGTCGCTGTGCTGAAGTGGTGACGGTTGCTGATCGCGGTCTCGCGGCGGAGGGCGACCATGCCAATCTCCACTGGAACAAGGCCGTTGCCCATTTGCTGCTTGGCGACCTGCGCCAAGGCTGGCCTGAATACGAATGGCGGTGGTTTGCCAGCGCGCTTGGTCCGCGTCCGCCTAGGCCCAATTTCGGCAAGCCTATTTGGACCGGCGAGTCGCTTATTGGTAAAAGCATTTTCCTGTATGGTGAACAAGGCTTGGGCGACACCATACAGTTGCTGCGCTACATCCCTTTGATTGCCACCAGAGGCGCGAAAGTATTTTTATCGGTCCCGGCTTCGATAGAGCCGCTCTGCGCGGACTTCAAGGATGACTGCATTCTTGTGGGCCGCGGGCAATTGCCTGGGGATTTTGACTTTCACTGCCCATTGTTCAGCCTACCGTTCGCGTTTGAAACCGACCTGACCAGCATTCCGGCGGCCATTCCCTACTTGCGAAGCATTCCTGCCCTGAAGACAGGATGGGAAGGAGAGTTGCGAAAGCTCAGCACAGAGCGCGGCCCAAGGCTGGGCTTGGTCTGGTCAGGTAGCGCGACACATCAGAATGATGCGAACAGGTCGATGCCGCTGGCGACGCTGCTGGACGCTTTGCCGCAGTCCTGCCAGCTGGTGTGCCTGCAAAAAGAGGTGCGTGAGGCTGACCAAGAGCTGGTCGAGTCGGCCGGCATCTTCTTTGCAGGTGACGCGCTGAAAACCTTTGAAGACACAGTTGCTCTGGCTGATTGCGTGGACCTTGTCATCAGCGTCGACACCAGCGTCGCCCATCTGGTTGGCGCGATGGGAAAACCGCTGTGGCTCATGCTGCCTTATCGGCCAGATTGGCGCTGGATGCTTGAACGGGACGACAGCCCCTGGTACCCCACGGCGCGCCTATTCCGCCAAGGCGAGAGCCGTTGTTGGGAAGAAGTAGTAAAGAAAGTCGGCAGTGAATTGCCAAAGGCGCTTGAACACATCAAAAGGGAAGGCTGAGCTTCAACTTTGGGAGGCAAGGAGTTTGGTTGTCCGGTCCGGACGATTAGAGACCCAGCATCAGCTTCAGGTTCTGGACTGCAGCGCCGGATGCGCCCTTGCCCAGGTTGTCCAGCCGCGCCACCAGCACCGCATGGCGGTACTCTTCATTGGCAAACACGCGCAACTCCATCTTGTTGGTGTCGTTCAGCGCCAGCGCATCCAGCTTGCCTGACTCGGGCGCGGCCTCCGCGGTTACCCATTCGCTGCCGGCATAGTGTTTGGCCAGTACGTCCTGCAACTGCGCCCCGGTTGGTTTGCCGGGCAGCAAGTCAAGGTGCAGCGGCAATTGCACCAGCATGCCCTGCTTGAAGTTGCCTACCGACGGAATGAACACCGGCCGGCGTGTGAGCCCTGTGTATTTCATGATTTCGGGCAGGTGTTTGTGTTTCAGGCCCAGGCCGTAAAGTTCAAACAGGGGAGCGGTGCCGGCTTCGTAGTCTTCAATCATCTGCCGGCCGCCGCCGGAGTAACCGCTCACAGCGGGAAGGCTCAGCGGGAAGTCGGCCGGGATCATGCCGGCGTCAACCAGCGGACGGATCAGCGCGATCGCACCGGTGGCGTAGCAGCCGGGGTTGCCCACGCGGTCGGCAGCGGCCACGGCGGCGCGCTGGGTCTGGGTCAGTTCGGGAAAGCCGTAAACCCAGCCGGACACGGTGCGGTGAGCCGTGGAGGCGTCAATGATTTTGGGCTTTTTGCCGGTCAAGCTGTCAATCATGGCGACCGATTCGCGTGCCGCGTCGTCGTGCAGGCACAGGATCACCATATCCACCTGCGCCATCAGGGCGCGCTTGGCGGCCGCGTCCTTGCGCAGCTCGGGCGCGATGCTGACGAGTTCGATCTGCGGCATGGCTTGCAGCCGCTCGCGGATTTGCAGGCCCGTGGTGCCGGCTTCGCCGTCAATAAATACTTTAGGCATGGGCTTCCAGGTACAAAACAAAGTGGGCGGCTGGCCGCCCCAGAGGTCAATTTCGGCCCTTTTCGGGGTGTAAGGCGGGCACAAGAGTTGTGCGTCGCACCATGATACAGTTCTGCGTTGCTGCCTGCAGTGACCGCCGACGTGGTTTTTTGGGCCGGTGTGGCCTGTTTCCGACACCCCATTCCTCTGCCCAAATCCCTGTTGCACCCCCCTCTTTTACTGAATTCTGAAGGTCTTTCATGAAAATTCACGAGTACCAGGGCAAGGAAATCTTGCGCAATTTTGGTGTGCCAGTGCCGCGCGGCATCCCGGCCTTCACGGTGCAGGAGGCGGTGGAARCCGCCCAGAAGCTAGGTGGCCCGGTGTGGGTGGTCAAGGCCCAGATCCACGCGGGCGGCCGCGGCAAGGGCGGCGGCGTGAAGGTTGCCAAAACCATCGACGACGTCAAGCGCATTGCCGGCGAAATCCTCGGCATGCAGCTGAAAACGCACCAGACCGGCCCAGAAGGCCAGAAAGTCCGCCGCCTCTATATTGAAGACGGCGCCGACATCCAAAAGGAATACTACGTTTCGGCCGTGACCGACCGTGAGTCGCAAAAGGTGGCCTTCATCGCCTCCAGCGAAGGCGGCATGGACATCGAAGAGGTGGCTCATTCCAACCCTGAAAAAATCATCAAGGTGTTTGTCGATCCGCTGGTCGGCATGACGGACGCCCAGGCGAAGCAAATCGCCGCCGGCATCGGCATGCCTGCCGACTCCGTGGCGCAGACCGTCGACATCCTGAAAAAGCTCTACAAGTGCTATATGGAGACCGACGCGTCGCTGGTTGAAATCAACCCCCTGAACCGCAACAGCAAGGGTGAAGTCATGGCCCTGGATGCGAAGTTCAACTTCGATGCCAACGCGCTGTTCCGCCATCCCGAAATCGTGGCCTATCGCGACCTGGACGAAGAAGACCCGGCCGAAGTCGAAGCCAGCAAGTTCGACCTCGCTTACATCAGCCTGGACGGCAACATCGGCTGCCTGGTCAACGGCGCAGGCCTGGCCATGGCGACCATGGACACCATTAAACTTTTCGGTGGCGAGCCAGCCAACTTCCTGGATGTGGGCGGCGGCGCAACAGCTGAAAAAGTCACCGAAGCCTTCAAGATCATGCTGAAGAACCCTGATGTCAAAGGCATCCTGGTCAACATCTTCGGCGGCATCATGAAGTGCGACACCATCGCCGACGGCGTGATCACCGCCTGCAAGGCCGTGAACCTTTCGGTTCCACTGGTCGTGCGCATGAAGGGCACCAACGAAGACCTGGGCAAGAAGATGCTGGCCGATTCTGGCCTTCCCATCATCGCCGCAGACACCATGGCCGAAGCCGCGACCAAAATCGTCGCCGCTGTCAAATAAAAGCCCGGAGCCAAGAACATGTCCATCTACATCAACAAAAACACCAAAGTCATCACCCAGGGCATCACCGGCAAAACCGGTCAATTCCACACCCGCATGTGCCGCGACTACGCGAACGGCAAAGAAGCTTTTGTGGCCGGTGTGAATCCCAAGAAAGCCGGCGAAGACTTCGAAGGCATCCCGATTTTTGCCAACGTGACCGAAGCCGCCAAGGCGACCGGCGCAACCGTGTCGGTCATCTATGTGCCCCCTGCAGGCGCTGCCGCCGCCATCTGGGAGGCTGTTGAAGCCAACCTGGACCTGGCGATCTGCATCACCGAAGGCATTCCGGTCAAGGACATGCTGGAAGTGCGCAACCGCATGAAAGCCAAGGAAGCTGCCGGCGGCAAGAAAACCCTGCTGCTGGGCCCCAATTGCCCCGGTCTGATCACGCCTGAAGAAATCAAGATCGGCATCATGCCAGGACATATCCACCGCAAGGGCCGTATCGGCGTAGTCAGCCGCTCCGGCACGCTGACCTATGAAGCTGTGGCGCAATTGACCGAAATCGGCCTGGGCCAATCGAGTGCAGTCGGTATCGGCGGCGACCCGATCAATGGCCTCAAGCACATTGACGTGATGAAAGCCTTCAATGACGATCCGGACACTGACGCCGTCATCATGATCGGCGAAATCGGCGGTCCCGATGAAGCCGAAGCCGCCCAGTGGTGCAAGGCCAACATGAAAAAACCGATCGTTGGCTTCATTGCTGGTGTGACTGCCCCTGCCGGCAAGCGGATGGGCCATGCGGGCGCGCTGATCTCCGGCGGCGCCGACACGGCCGATGCCAAACTTGCCATCATGGAAGCCTGCGGTTTCACCGTGACGCGCAATCCTTCGGAAATGGCCAAACTGCTCAAAGCGCTGCTGTAAGGCGCCACCACAAAAAAGTGATTTGAAAACTTGACCACGGTCAAGCAGGTAAGCAGTAATACCAATCGGGATTGGCCTATTGCGGCTTAGACTCTCCAAAACAAAAAAGCGCTTCCCAGCGCTTTTTTAATTCATAACAGGAGCTGCCATGTTTTTCGGACTGGACCTCGCGTCCCCCCTCTTCTGGAGCGCTTTCGGCTCCATCCTTCTTGCCAACATCGTGCTGTCTGGGGATAACGCCGTGGTAATTGCCATGGCTGCGCGCACACTCAAACCCGAGCAGCGTGGCAAGGCGATCTTCTGGGGCAGCGCCGCCGCGATCGTGATGCGTATCGTGCTGACCATTGTGGCCATTCAGCTGTTGAGCTTGCCATACCTGAAGATGATCGGTGCCGTACTGCTGGTCTACATTGGCGTGGACCTGCTCAAAGGCGAAGAAGATGAAGACGGCGAAGGCCACGAAATCAACGGCATGATGGCTGCGATTCGCACTATCCTGATTGCCGATCTGGTAATGAGCCTGGACAACGTTCTGGCAGTCGCAGCAGCCGCCAAGGGCAACCTCCCGTTGCTGGTACTGGGTCTTCTGGTGAGCATCCCGCTGATTATTTTCGGCGCCACCTTGTTGACCAAGGTCATGGAGCGCTTCCCCATCATCATTACCATCGGTGCAGCTCTTTTGGGCTTCCTGGCGGGTGAGATGTTGCTGACGGATCCTGCGGTGGTGAGCTATTTTGGTGCCGTTAGCGACCATACGGTGACTGCCGGTGGGATTGTGGGTGCCGTGCTCGTGGTGGCACTGGGCACCTACCTGACCAAACGGCAGCAGACAAAGGCGCCTTCCGCCTGAACCGGCGTACGGCCCGGCCGCCGCAGCCCCTTTGGCGGTTAGGGTCGTTTCTTAGCGTTCGCCACCTGCTGCGGACCGGATGCGCGCCGCGCATACCAGAAAACCACTTATTTGCAACAGTCGGCACGCTTGCGGTGCAGAAGTCGCTTGTCCAGCCGCACCCCGTCTGTTAATGTCCATTGTCAGGAGACTTGTAACCTGCCGAAACAGTCGGCGGGTGATATCCGGCGCACGAAATTTGCTGCCGGAGGACCGATAGTACAAAGCAATTACAAAAATGGCTGGGGCTATGCATAGCGAATCAGGACAAGGGACGGGAAGTGGCCAAAACATCTAGGAAATTGAGTCAGTTCTGGCGGGCCGACTGGTTTGTGGGCGTTCTGGTGGTGCTGGCCGTCCTTTTTTTGCATGGCCTGACCGATTTTTTCGGCACACTTGAGCGCCGTTACTATGACTATGCGAGCACCAGCAGCAATCGTCAGCCCTCAGACCGTATAGCGGTTATTGCGATTGACGACCAAAGCATCGCGAATATAGGCCGTTGGCCCTGGCCCCGGGACGTCCATGCGAAGCTGATAGACCAGTTGACAGCCGCCAAGACCAAGACAGTCGTCCACACGGCTTTTTTCTTTGAGCCTCAAACCGACCGAGGTCTCGCTTTTATCCGCAAGATGAAAGAGGTCCTCGGCGATCCTGCTGTCGCGCAAACTGGTATTGGCGAGCAATTGAGCAAGGTGATTGCGGATGCCGAGGTGGCGCTGGATAGCGATGCCAAGCTGGCTGCCAGTATGGTCAATGCCGGCAATGTGCTTGTGCCCTCGGTGTTTACTCTTGGCGAGCCGCAGGGCAGGCCAGACAATCCGCTGCCGGCCTACGCGCTCAAAAGCGCGATTGACGAGAGCAACGGCTTTTCCATTGCGGCAATACGCGGCACCCAGCCGATTGAAGCCATAGGCAATGCCGCCGCCGGTATAGGCCACCTGAACCAGATACAGGATCCCGTTGATGGGGCAGTTCGCCAGGAGCCGCTGCTTGTCAATTATTACGGCAAGGGTGTGCCCTCTATGGCGCTGCTGGCTGCCGCAAAAAGCCTCAACCTCAACACCTCTGATATCAAGCTCAACGTGGGGGAGTCGGTGCAAATCGGCAAGCTCCGAGTGCGCACCGACGAGTCGGCCCTGATGTTGCCGCAGTTTTATAAAGGCAGCGGCGGCAAGCCTGCTTTTGCAGTTGACTCCTTCTATGACGTGCTGACGGGCAAAATCCCTGCCACCAAATATGCGGACAAGATTGTGGTGATCGGCGCCACGGCGCAGGGCGTGGGTAGCCTCTTCACGACGCCGGCCGGTCCGGGGCTGTCACCGGCAGAGACCATTGCGCACATCACTTCCAGCATCCTGAGTGAACACTTCATTGTCCAGCCGACTTGGGGTGTCTGGGCTACGTTGGCTGTTCTGCTCGTGGTTGCGGCTTACCTTATCGCCGGGTTGCCTCGCCTCTCCGCTGGTAAGGCTGCGGTCATCACGTTGGCACTGTTCCTGGTGTTGCTGGTGGTTGAGTTCGGCTTGCTGTCGGCGGCCGCGACCTGGCTCAAGTTTGTCTTTCCCGCAGCCCTGCTGGTGATCGGCCACCTGGCGTTGACGACCAAGCGCTTCCTCATGACCGAGGCTGGCAAGCTCAAGTCCGACGAGGAATCGGCCGAGACCAATCGCATGATGGGTCTGGCGCTGCAAGGTCAAGGCCAGCTCGACATGGCGTTTGATCGTTTTCGCCGCGTACCTTTCACTGACGCACTGATGGACAACATGAACAACCTAGCGCTGGATTTCGAGCGCAAGCGCCAGTTCAACAAAGCTCAAGCCGTGTACGAGTACATGGCCACCTACAACAAGAACCACAAAGACCTGCAGTCCAAGCTTAATCGGGCCAAAAACCTGTCGGAAACCGTCATTTTGGGCGGTGGCGGCGCGCACCCGGGCGGGACCATGCTCCTTGACGGTGGGGGTGTTGAAAAGCCCATGTTGGGTCGCTATCAAGTCGAAAAGGAATTGGGCAAGGGCGCCATGGGCGTGGTGTACCTCGGCAAGGACCCAAAGATTGGCCGTGTCGTCGCCATCAAGACTATGGCTTTGAGTCAGGAGTTCGAGGGCGAGGAGCTTGACGATGCGCGGGAGCGCTTCTTCAGGGAAGCCGAGACCGCTGGCCGGCTGCAGCACCAGAACATTGTCACGATTTTTGATGCGGGTGAAGAACACGACCTGGCATTCATTGCCATGGAGTTTCTGAAGGGCAAGGATCTGGCAGATGTCACCAAGGACGGCCATTTGTTGCCGGTCCCGAAGGTCCTGTCCATCGTGGCACGGGTGGCTGAAGCCCTGGCTTACGCACACAAGCAGAATGTGGTGCACCGGGACATCAAACCGGCCAACATCATGTATGAAATCGAAAGCGATACGGTGAAGGTGACCGACTTCGGCATCGCTCGCATTACGGATTCAAGCAAAACAAAGACCGGTCTTGTATTGGGGACGCCCAGCTTCATGTCGCCGGAGCAGATTGCAGGTAAAAAAGTCGACGGGCGCTCGGACTTGTACTCGCTGGGTGTCATGCTGTTTCAGATGCTGGCTGGCGTGTTGCCATTCCGTGGCGATTCCATGGCCGAACTGATGTACAAGATCGCGAACGAAGAAGCCCCCGATATCCGTATCATCCGTAAAGAGCTGCCGGCGCGACTGGCCGAGATTGTTGCGCTGTCTCTGGCCAAGAAGCCGGAGTTGCGGTATCAGGATGGTGATCGATTGGCGACAGATCTGCGCGCTGTCATTGCCGCAATGGAAGGTACTGCACCGGCCCCATCGTTTGCGCCTCAACAGGGTGCGCCAGCAGCCCAATTTGACGCCACGGTCGTGCAATCAGCGACTGTACCAGCTGCTGGCCCGAAGACCTATGATGCGACCCAGGCCGTGAATGTCGACGGCACGCAGACATTTGAGAAAACCGTGGTTTCCAAAGCACCTGCTGCCGATACCGACACCCAGTGATCACACGAACAAGATGAACTACGAGATTTGTACACATACCGACCCGGGGTTGACGAGGGACAACAACGAGGATGCGGTTGCTTTTGATGCTGCGACGCGGCTTTGCATCCTGGCGGACGGAATGGGTGGCTATAACGCAGGCGAAATTGCAAGCGGCATGGCTGCCGCTTTCATCAAGTCGGAAATGGGCCGTTGGCTTTCCCAGGCGGGCAGGCATGCCAATGCCAAGGAAGTGCGCCGGGCTTTAGAAATCTGCGTGGAAAATGCCAATCATTCGATCTTCAACGCGGCGAACTCCAACCCCCAGTACRCGGGTATGGGTACCACGCTGGTGGTGGGGGTGTTCCAGGACGGGCGACTGATGCTGGGTCATATTGGCGATTCCCGTTGCTATCGTCTGCGCGGCCAGGAGCTRCAGCAAATCACCAAAGACCACTCGCTGCTGCAAGAACAAATTGACGCCGGGCTGATAACTCCCGAGCAGGCACTGACTTCCCTGAACAAGAACTTGGTCACACGCGCCTTGGGCGTCGAAGACACGGTGCTGGTTGAGGTCAATGAGCATCGTGTGGACGCGGGGGACCTTTATCTGATGTGTTCGGATGGGCTCTCGGACATGGTTGCGGAT
>NZ_JBFUAZ010000066.1:0-11155 GCF_056406035.1 Polaromonas sp. P1_E1_2
AGCCCAAGCAGCAGGCCGGCCCAAGCAAGGTAGCCGCGGCCCATCAGGCCCCGCGAAGCGCGGCTTTCAGTTGCTGGCCAATTTCAGGCTTGTCGGCAAACGGATCCGTCGGGTTGCGCGCCTGCAGCACGTCTTCAAGCCGTGTCTGCACGGAGTTGATGGCTTTGGGGTGGCTGTAGATGTAGAACTGGTTCTTTGCGATGGCGTCAAACACCAGTTTCGCCACATCGGCGGCGCTCACCTTGCCGGAGCCGACTGCCTTGCCGGTCATGGCCTGCTGGATCATCTGGCTCCTGGTCGGCTTTTCCGCGCCGAGTTCGGCCGGGCGGTTGCGGTGGCTCATGCCGATGCCTGTGGCTACAAAAAATGGGCACAGCACCGAGGCACCAACCTGATCGGTCACCAGGCCCAGGTCCTGGTACAGGGTTTCGCTGAGCGCCACCACGGCGTGTTTGCTGACGTTGTAGACGCCCATATTCGGCGGGTTCAGCAGCCCGGCCATGCTGGCGGTGTTGACGATGTGGCCTTGCCAGAATGGGTCTTTGGCGGCTGCTTCCAGCATCATCGGCGTGAAGATGCGCACGCCGTGCACCACACCCATGACGTTGACGCCCAGCACCCATTCCCAGTCCTTGACGCTGTTTTCCCAGATCAGACCGCCCGAGCCAACGCCGGCGTTGTTAAAAACGAAATGCGGCGCGCCGAAGCGCTCGAACACGGCCTTGCCCATGGCTTCCATCTGCGTTGCGCTGGAGACGTCAAGCTTGAACGAAAGCACCTGGGCACCGGAAGCCTTCATCTCTTCGGTGGCTTTGTCCAGCGCATCCTGCTGCACGTCAACCAGCACGAGGTTCATGCCCAGTTGGGCCCCCAGGCGTGCGCATTCCAGGCCAAAGCCCGAGCCCGCGCCGGTCAGCACTGCCGTTTTACCTTTGAAATCCGTGATCATGGTTCGCTTTCCTTGATGAATATCTTGGTGTCTTGAAGAACAGGAAAATTGTCCRTGCACCCTGTCGCCACAGCTGTCGCTCAGGTAACTATTCAGGCAACCCGCAGCATCTCGATGTGCGGTATGCCGTCCTCGATGTAGGGCTGGCCGGTATTGGCAAAACCGTGCTGCAGGTAGAACTGCTCAAGCCGTGCCTGTGCACCTATGCGGATGGGTTGCGGGCCCCAGTGCTGCTGCAAACGGCCAACGGCCTCTTTCATCAGAACATGGCCAATGCCGCCGCCGCGTGCCGAAGCATGCGTGACCACGCGGCCTATGCTGGCCTCCGCAAACTTCACGCCCGCGGCAAAGCAGCGCGCGTAGGCTATCAGCCGCCCTTCCCTTATGCCCAGCAAATGCATGGCTTGCATGTCCGCGCCGTCCATGTCCTGGAAACTGCAGGCCTGTTCGACCACAAACACTTCGCTGCGAAGCTGCAAGATCTCATAAAGCTCAAGGGTGGTCAGCGCGTCAAAGGGAAGAAAACGCCAGGAAATAACGGAGGTGCCGGAGATGCTCATGCCGGGGCTGCAGCCTTCAGGGTGTAACCGATGCGCGGGAAATGCACATGCACGGTGCCGGCACGCGCATCGGTGCGGCGCAGCGTGTAATGCATGCGGGTGGCGGCGATCAGCTCGCCCTCGGTAGKCTCCGGTCCAAAACTCTCGCCGCTGACCAGCACCTGGCTGCCCAGCGCAATGCCGTGTTCGTCCTGGAACAGGTCACCCGGCAACGGCGCCGGCGTGGATGCGGCGGCCAGTGCCACAGCCTCGGTGGAGCTGAATTTTTCAATGCCGCCATGGCCAATGGCGGCCATGCGGTCCATCCATTCCAGCACGGCCGGCGTGAGGTTCAGGATGCCCGCGAGCACCGGTGTTTGCACCCGCGTGAACCACAGCGGGTGGTACATCGCGAAATCGGCGATGCAGGGCACATCACCCAGTAAAAAAGGCCGGTCGTCGAGCATGTCCGAGATTCGGCGCAAATAGGACTTGTAGGCTGCGGCGGCATCGCTGGAGCGCAGGCGCGGCATGCCGATGCTCATGGCCTTGCGGTCTTCGCCGAAGGCGCGGGCGGCTTCAGGTGGCGCCTTTTCGAAAATCTGGGCCACACCCTTGGGCTGCGTGTTGTAGGCCATGGAGGTCCAGAACAGCGTGTTGTCGGCCCAGTGCGCCAGCGTGCGCGCCAGGCCCTTGCTGGGCTCCGGGTACACCGAAGGCTCGGGCTGCAGGTGTTCCAGTACGTCGCTGATCAAGGCGGTGTCGCAATAAATGTCGGCACCGATTTGCAGGATAGGCGTCTTGCGGTAGCCGCCGGTCAGCGCCACCACGTCGGGCTTGGGCATGATCATCGGGATGACGACGGACTTCCAGGGCAGGTTTTTGTAGCCCAGCATCAGGCGGGTTTTTTCGGCAAATGGCGATGTGGGGTAATGGTGAAGGATCAGATCGCTCATGGTTGTCTCCGGGTGTTCTGGGTGTCTGGAAATTCAGCGGGGCATGGCCCGCGCGATGAGGGTGTCGAAATCGGTGCCGACGCCCAGCGTGCCGAAAGCATGGCCCCAGTTGCCTGCAATGCGCGAGTCGCAAAAAGCGCTGAAGACGGCAGCGGGCGCGGTCTGGTACAGCAAGGYGGCCTGCACCGCCAGCGCGACGTCCTGCGCGAGCCGCCGTGCCTCCACTTCAGTCGCCATTTCTTCCACACGTGTGGGCAAGACGGCGGCCAGCCGGTCCAGCGCCGGATGCGCGCCTTTTGCGGCGGCCAGTTCCTGGTCCAGGGCCGCCACGGCATCGGCTTTGCGCAGCGCGCGCAAAAGGTCCAGCGCCATGATGTTGCCCGCGCCTTCCCAGATCGAATTGAGCGGCATTTCACGGTAAACGCGGGCCATGACGCCCTCGCCGCCCTCTTCCACATAACCATTGCCGCCCAGGCATTCCATCGCCTCCTGGGCGAAATGGCTACCGCGCTTGCAGATCCAGAACTTGGCGACGGGTGTCAACAGGCGCGCCATGGCRGCCTCGTGGGCATCGCCTGTGTGGTCGAAAGCYCGGGCCAGGCGCATTGCCAGCGCAGTCGCGGCTTCGGATTCAAGCGCGAGGTCGGCCAGCACGTTGCGCATCAGCGGCTGGTCAATCAGCAGCTTGCCGAAGGCTTTTCGCTGCGAGGTGTGGTTCAGCGCCAGGGCCAGCGCCTGCCGCATCAACCCGCTGGTGCCCAGCGCGCAGTCCAGCCGGGTCATGGTGCCCATTTCGAGGATTTGCGGAATGCCGCGGCCTTCGCCCCCGACCAGCCAGGCCTGGGCGTTTTCAAATTCCACTTCAGAACTTGCGTTGGCCTTGTTGCCCAACTTCTCTTTGAGGCGCTGGATGCGGATGGCGTTGAGGCCGCCGTCAGGCAGCACGCGTGGCAGGAAAAAGCAGGAAAGGCCGCTTTGGGTTTGGGCCAGAACCAGGAAGGCGTCGCACATGGGCGCCGAGAAAAACCATTTATGGCCGGTGATGGCATAACGTTCGCCCCAGCCGTCGCGGCCTGYGGGCTCAGCGCGCGTGGTGTTGGCCCGCACGTCGGAGCCGCCCTGTTTTTCCGTCATGCCCATGCCCATGGTGAGGCCGGCCTTGGCCTGCCATAGCTTGAGTTCGGGGTCATAGGCGCGGCTCGCCAGCTTGGGGCCCCAGTCGGCGTAGATGACCGTGTTGCCGCGCAGCGCGGGCGTGGCCGCGTAGCTCATGGAGATGGGGCACAGGATGGAGGGCTCGAGCTCGGTGAAGAGCATGAAACCCGCCGCGCGCTGGACATGGGGTGACGGGTTTTCTTCAGACCACGGAGAGCCATGCAGGCCCGAACCCGTCGCGAGTTTCATGAGCTCGTGATAACTCGGGTGAAATTCCACCTGGTCCACACGACGGCCGAAACGATCATGGCTGTGCAGCGCCGGCCCATGCACATTGGCCAGGCGCGCGTGGGTCTGCATGGCCGTGCTGCCCAGCTTCGCACCGAGCTGCCTCAGCTCGTGCGTGTCCAGCGCTGGCGCATTAAATTTCAGCGCGTCGCGCAGCGGGCGATTGGTGTCAAACAGGTTGTAGTCCGACAGCGCTGCGGGCTGGTTGAAGACTTCATGCGTCATGTCCACCTCCTTTTGACCGCGCCGTGGTCGGGTCAGATCAGCTTGACCAACTGCTTGCCGAAGTTTTTGCCTTTGAGCAACCCGAGGAATGCTTCGGGCGCCGATTCAATCCCCTGCGCCACGCTTTCACGCGGGCGCAGCTTGCCGGTGCCCACCAGCGTGCCGAGTTCCTTGAGCGCTTCGGGCCAGACTTCCATGTGCTCGGCCACGATAAAGCCCTGCAGCTTGAGGCGGCTGKTCAAAATCAGCGCCGGATAGGCCAACGGCATGGGCCGGCCGTCGTAGCCGGCGATCATGCCGCACAGCGCGATGCGGCCGAAAGCGTTCATGCGCGGCAGCACGGCGTCCAGCACCATGCCGCCCACGTTTTCAAAGTAGCCATCAATGCCATCCGGGCAGGCGTCCTTGAGAGCCTTGGTCAGCGAAGCGGCATCGGCGTGCACTTTGTAGTCAATGCAGGCGTCAAACCCGAGTTCATCGACGGCATATTTGCATTTGTCGGGGCCGCCGGCAATGCCGACGGCGCGGCAGCCGCGTGCCTTGGCGAGTGCGCCGAACGCGCTCCCCACGGCGCCGGTAGCGGCGCTGACCACCATGGTCTGGCCGGCTTGGGGTTCAATAATTTTCACCAGGCCGTACCAGGCGGTGACGCCCGGCATACCGACCGCGCCCAGGTAGTGCGAGAGCGGTACGTGCGTGGTGTCGACCTTGCGCAGCGCGCCGGGCTGGTCGGCATTGACCACACTGTATTCCTGCCAGCCGCCCATGCCGACCACCTTGTCGCCGGGCTGGAATTTGGGCGAGCGGCTTTCCACGACCTCACCTGCCGTGCCGCCCAGCATGACCTGGCCCAGCGGATGCGGCGCAGCATAGCTCTTGGCATCGCTCATGCGGCCACGCATGTAAGGGTCCAGGCTCAGGTAATGGTGGCGCACCAGCACCTGGCCATCCTGCAGGGGCGGCGTGTCGCTGGAGACCAGCATGAAGTTGCTGGCGATGGCTTCGCCGGTGGGGCGGTTGTCGAGCAGGATTTGCTGGTTGATGGGCATGGAAGTCTCCTTTTTGTTGGTCAGGGAAGGCAGGCGTTTTGCTATTTATTTGATAGCTGCTTGCGCCGGTTTTTATTGGGCTGGGCTGTGATTTAACCAATTATTCAGTTCAATCGGTTGATATGCCGCCGCCTGATAGATCCGGTGCGCCGGTGTTTTGGGCGGCGGTGGCAACCCGCCGCACGTACTTGAAGGTGCCCGTGGAGTGTGCACAGGCGCGGCCTTCCGCGTCATACAGCGTGGCCTCGGTAAACGCCATGGTGGTGCTGCGATGCATGAGCCGCCCCTTGGCTGTAAGCCGGCTGCCGTCACCAGGCGCCGGCCGCATGAAGCTGGTCTTCATCTCGATGGTGACCACGCCCATGTCTTTCTGTACGCTGCGCGCGGCAGTTGCCATGGTCACGTCCAGCAGCGTCATGATGGCGCCGCCGTGCGTCACGGCAAATGRGTTGAGGTGTTCGGGCTTGGGCGCATAGCCAATGGCCGAAGCACCGCCTTCAAACAGCTCCAGCTCAAAGCCGAGGTGGTTGACGAAAGGGATGTCGGCGCCGAAGTTCATTAACTGTTCCCAGCCCATTTCTTGCTCACCCCCCGGTTACGACCGAAACGCCACCATCGACGGCCAGCCACTGGCCCGTGATGTGTTTGCCGGCATCCGACGCGTACAGCACGCACAAGCCCTTCAAATCCTCGTCGTCGCCCAGGCGGCCGAGCGGTGCATGCGAGGCCAGCTTTTCCTCGCCCAACGCTTTCAGCGTGCCCACGGTCATCCGGCTCGGGAAAAAGCCCGGGCAAATTGCATTGACGGTGATGTTGTACTTGCCCCATTCGCAGCCCAGCGCGCGCGTGAAGTTGATGACGGCGCCCTTGGAGGTGTTGTAAGCCACGGTGGTCATCTCGCGCGGATTGCCGCCCAGGCCGGCGATGGAGGCTACGTTGATGATGCGGCCGGACTTGCGGGCGATCATGCTGTGTTTGGCGATGTGCTGGCTCAGGATGAAATAGCCGCGGATATTGAGGTTCATGACCTTGTCCCAGGCCTCAACCGGGTGGTCTTCGGCGGGCGCGCCCCAGGCGGCGCCGGCGTTGTTGACCAGGATGTCGACATGGCCCAGGCGCTTGATGGCCTCGTCGGCCAGCGCCCGGATGTCTTCTTCTTTGGAGCAGTCGGCGGCGATCCAGTCGACGTCGATGCCGGCGGCTTTGAGCTCTGCAGCGGACTCGACCAGGTCTTCGGCCTTGCGCGAACTCAAAATGACTTTGGCGCCGGCTTCGCCCAGCGCCTGGGCCAGTTGCAGTCCCAGGCCGCGTGAGCCGCCGGTCACGAGTGCGGTTTTGCCTTTGAGGTCGAACAGCTGCTGGATGGTACGGGTCATGAAAGTTGTCTCCTGTTGGGTGTCATCGGGCTTGCCGGGTGCCGCATCGGGACTCCGGCAAGGATGGGGTTGCAAATAATGTGTCGGGTTCAGCCGTGGTTGCGATCTCGATATCGGGATGCGGCGGTCTGCCATATTGGCACAACATCAGGCCTCCTGCAGGTTGCGCTGTCGTGGTGGCGACTTCCGGCCGCTACGAACTGACGTTGATGCGGGAGCGCACGTAAACCAGCGCCGCGCCAACCACCGCCACAATACCGCCCAGCACCACCATGGACCAGCCGATGGCATCGTCCAGGCGCTGAACCGACAGAYCCAATACCAACGTCAGCAGCCCGCCGTAGATCAGGACCCAGATCAGGGTCYGCAAGCGAGCCACGGCCTTGTTGGAAACAGGGTCAGCGGACGGTTTGAAAAAAGCCATTAAAACGCCTCCTCGGGCAAATCGGCACAGGTCAGGTCGCGGGTTTCAACGACCTTGAGCCAGGCACCGATCTTCGGTAATTCGTAATGATAAAAATAGCGTGTAGCGCCCATCCGCCCTGCGTGAGCAGCTATCGAATTGGTAGCGGATTGCTGCAATGCCAGGCTGGCCAGCGCCACGTCCAGCCAGATCCACGCCAATACGGTGTGGCCGAAGGCCTGCATGTAGGGTACCGCATTGGCCAGCGCCTCGCCAGGCTCGCCCGCGGCCCACGCCGCCTTGGTGGCGCTGCCCACATGCTGCAATGCCTTGGCCAGTGCGTTGGCATGGGCTGCGAGTTCAGGCACCTGAATCGCCTTTTCAACCGTGGCGTTGATACGCGCTGCCAGCAATTGCAGGCCCCTGCCCCCTTCCATCAGCACCTTGCGGCCCAGCAAATCCATGGCCTGGATGCCATGCGTGCCTTCATGGATCATGTTCAGGCGGTTGTCGCGCCAATACTGCTCGACCGGGAAGTCGCGCGTGTAGCCGTAGCCGCCGTGTACCTGGATGGCCAGCGAATTGGCCTCCAGGCACCATTCGCTGGGCCAGCTCTTGGCAATCGGTGTCAGCACCTCGAGCAGCAGGCGCGCGTCGTCGGCGGCCTGCGCGTCGGCCGTGTGGTGTTCATCAACCAGGCGGGCGCAATACAGCTCCAGCGCCAGCGCGCCTTCGCAGTACGCTTTTTGCGCCAGCAGCATGCGCTTGACGTCGGCGTGCTCGATGATGCGGATCTGCGGCTGGGAGGCGTCTTTGCCCACGGCACCGGCGCCGTTCTTAGATCCTCCGCCGACGGGCCGGCCCTGGGGCCGGTTTTTGGCGTAATCGAGGCTGGCGTAGTAGCCCGCCATGCCCAGCATGGTGGCGGCCGTGCCCACGCCTATACGCGCCTCGTTCATCATGTGGAACATGCAGCGCAGGCCCTCATGCGGCTTGCCTACCAGGTAGCCGACCGCGCCGGCCTGGCCGTCCACCGGGTATTTGCCCTCGCCGAAGTTGAGCAGGGTGTTGGTGGTGCCGCGCYAGCCCAGCTTGTGGTTCAGGCCCGCCAGCGCCACGTCGTTGCGCACGCCGGTGAGTTCGCCTTGGGTATTGACCATTTTCTTGGGCACGATGAAGAGCGAAATGCCGCGTGTGCCGGCGATCAGCTTGCCGTCCGGCCCCGGTATCTTGGCCAGCACCAGGTGGATGATGTTGTCGGTCAGCTCGTGCTCGCCGGCCGAGATCCACATCTTGTTGCCCTTGAGGCGATAGCGTGGGCCCAGCGGGTCGGCCTCAAAGCCGTCGCCATCCGGGACGGCGCGCGTCGTCACGTCGCTGAGCGAGGAACCGGCCTGCGGTTCGGACAAACACATGGTGCCCGAGAAGCGGCCCGAGAACTCATTTTTTGCAAAGACTTCCTTCTGCATGTCGGTGCCGTGCACCATCAGCAGGTTGGCGTTACCAGTGGTCAGCAGGCCCGAGCCGATGCTGACCGAGGCCATGGCGAAGAAGGCATTGGCCGCCGCTTCCACCGTATAGGGCAGCTGCATGCCGCCGACTTCATAGTCCTGCGCGGCGCTGAGCATGCCCGAGGCCGCGTAGGCCTTTTGCGCGTCGTGCGTGGCCTGCGGCAGGATGACTTTTTCGCCGTCGAAGTGCGGCTCCTGCGTATCCACTATGCGGTTGAACGGTGCATACTTTTCACGCGCGATGCGTTCGCAGGTGTCGAACACCGCGTCGAAGGTTTCGCGTGAATGGTCGACGAAACGCTCGCGCTGATTGAGCGACTCGGCACCGAGCCATTGGTAGAGCAGAAAATCGAGGGTCGGCCTGAGGCTCATGACGACCTCCCCGAAACGGCGGGCGTCAAGGCAGGAAACGCCTGCCCTTTCTGAAGGAGCAGGGTTTCATTCATTATGATGCCCGGTTCAGAGGACTTCGTAAATGCCGGCTGCGCCCATGCCGCCGCCAATGCACATGGTCACGCAGACGCGCTTGGCGCCGCGGCGCTTGCCTTCGATCAGCGCGTGGCCCGTCAGGCGCTGGCCGGTCACGCCGTAAGGGTGGCCGACGGCAATCGCACCGCCGTTGACGTTGAGTTTGTCCATGGGAATGCCCAGCTTGTCGGCGCAGTACAGCACCTGTACGGCGAAGGCTTCGTTCAATTCCCACAGATCAATGTCGCTGATCTTCAGGCCCAGCTTGGCCAGTACCTTTGGAATGGCGAAGACCGGGCCAATGCCCATTTCATCGGGTTCGCAACCGGCGACGGCAAAGCCGAGGAAGCGGCCCAGGGGTTTAAGGCCCTTTTTCTCCGCCAGGGTTTCGTTCATGACAACCACGGCGCCGCCGCCGTCGGAGAACTGGCTGGCATTGCCGGCCGCGATCACGCCGCCAGGGATGGCCGGCTTGATGCCGCTGATGCCTTCCTTGGTCGTGCCTTCGCGGATACCTTCGTCCTTGCTGACGGTGACCTCTTTGGTGGTCAGGCCCATGATCTTGTCGGCCACGCCGGCTGTCACGGTGATGGGGGCGATCTCAGCTTCAAAGAGGCCCGCAGCCAGCGCGGCCGTGGCCTTTTGCTGGCTCAGCGCRCCGTAYTCGTCCATGCGGTCGCGCGAGATGTTGTAGCGTTTGGCGACCTGYTCRGCGGTCTGGAGCATGTTCCAGTAGATCTCRGGCTTGTTCTTGGCGAGCCAGGTTTCCTGCAGCATGTGGGTGTTCATTTCCTGCTGCACGCAGGAAATGCTTTCGACGCCGCCGGCCACGTAGATGTCGGCTTCACCGGCGATCAYGCGCTGGGCCGCCAGGGCGATGGTCTGCAGGCCGGACGAGYAGAAACGGTTGACCGTCATGCCCGATACCGTCACCGGGCAGCCGGCGCGCAGCGCAATCTGGCGTGCGATGTTGGCGCCGGTGGCACCTTCGGGCGTAGCGCAGCCGATGATCACGTCATCGACCTCTGCGGCCTCGATGCCGGCGCGCTTGAGCGCGTGCTCAACGGCGTGTCCGCCCAGGGTGGCGCCGTGCGTCATGTTGAAGGAGCCCTTCCAGCTTTTGGCCAGGGGGGTGCGTGCGGTGGAAACGATTACTGCTGAAGTCATGGAATTCTCCGGATTCTGGGACGTTGATCTGTGCGGTCTGCTGGACTTAGGTAGACAGGTTGAAGGTCTTGCCTTCGGCTGCAAGCTTGGCCAGCAGGGGTGCGGGCTTCCAGAATTTGGCGTCGTCCAGCGGGTTCTGCGCGAAGCGGTTCATGCTTTGCACCACATTGAAGAGGCCGACCTGGTCGGCGTACAGCATGGGGCCACCGCGGTAGACCGGGAAGCCATAGCCCATGATGTAGACCATGTCGATGTCGCTGGCCTTGGAGGCAATGCCTTCTTCCAGGATGTGCGCGGCTTCATTTACCAGCGAATACACCAGGCGCTGCACGATTTCCTCGTCGGAAATCTTGCGTGGCGTGATGCCCAGGCTCTTGCGGTGGTCTTCAATCATCTTGACGACTTCAGCGTTCGGGATCGCGTCGCGCTTGCCGGGTACATAGTCGTACCAGCCGGCGCCGGTCTTCTGGCCGAAGCGGCCTTTCTCGCACAGCAGGTCGGCCGTTTTGCTGTATTTCATGTCCGGCTTTTCGGTGTAGCGGCGCTTGCGGATCGCCCAGCCGATGTCGTTGCCGGCCAGGTCGCCCATGCGGAACGGGCCCATGGCAAAGCCGAATTTCTCGATGGCCTTGTCGACCTGCTCGGGGGTGCAGCCTTCGTCGAGCAGGAAACCGCCCTGGCGGCCGTATTGCTCGATCATGCGGTTGCCGATAAAGCCGTCGCAGACGCCCGACACCACGGCCGTCTTTTTAATCTTTTTACCCACGGCCATCACGGTGGCCAGCACGTCCTTGCCGGTCTTGGCGCCGCGCACGACTTCCAGCAGCTTCATCACATTGGCCGGGCTGAAGAAATGCAGGCCGACCACGTCTTGCGGACGCTTGGTGAAGTCGGCGATTTTGTTGACGTCCAACGTCGAAGTGTTGGACGCCAGGATGGCGCCCGGCTTCATCACGCGGTCCAGTTCCTTGAAGACCTTCTCCTTGACGCCCATTTCTTCAAACACGGCCTCGATCACGAGGTCGGCGTCTTTGAGGTCGTCGTAGCTCAACGTGGTGCTGAGCAGGCC